>JAOTXX010000015.1 GCA_029862185.1 Myxococcales bacterium | reverse complement strand
GCGCCGGCCATGCCGCCCGCGCCGCCCCCGCCGCCCATGCCGCCTGCGCCGGCCATGCCGCCTGCGCCAGCCATGCCGCCCATGCCAGCCATGCCGCCCATGCCGCCCATGCCAGCCATGCCGCCCATGCCAGCCATGCCGCCCGCGCCAGCCATGCCGCCCGCGCCGCCTTCACCACCCATGCCGCCTTCGCCGGCCGAGCCGCCTGCGCCTCCGCCCCCGTCGCCGTCGACACAGGTGATGTCCACCGTGTGGGTGCAGTCGCAGTAGTTAAAGCCGTCGTCGGAAACGGTGACGGTGATCGTTTGATCGCCAAGATGCAGGCAGGTGTACGTCGTTTCTTGCGCGTTTGCGTCCGCGAAGCTGCCGCCAGTTCCCTCCCAGCGATACTCGATCGGGTCGCCCTCCATGTCCAAGGCCATGGCAAAGACGTCGATCTGGTTTCCGATCGAAGTCTGGAGAGGCGACACGACGACCTTGACCAGGTCCGCACAGATGTTGAACTTGCCGTTGACCCGAACGCCGCCGAGCTCTTGGCCGGGCTTGCAGTTGAGCATGACGGCCACCTCGGTAACGCGCCCGATTTCAACATTGAAATCCGTTGAGCCGGAACATGACGTTTCGCCGTCGGCCGACGTCGCGGTCATCATGATGGTGTAGGGCCCGCCTCCCGGGATGCCGTAGATTTCGACGGACGCCGTCGACCCTGGAGCGCTGGTGTTGATCGTCCCGACCATCGGCTCCATGTCCCCGCCGCTAATCGCGTAGGTCACTTCCTCGATCTGGGTGCCGTCCGAGAGCTCGAGCTCGATCGTCAGGCCACCGGTGCTGCTCGTGTCAGTGGCGCAGCCTGCGAACGCCAGGGCACCAAATAGCCAGCAAACGAGCCAGCGCGTACGAATCCATCTCGGCATCGGGCCTCCTAAGGGGGGGCGTCGACGGTACCACAGGTCCCCTCCACTCCGATCGAGGTTTTTTCCAGGACCTGGGGGGTTTGTGAGCGGGATTACAGACGAGCACGAGCCCCCACACGATCTCATTCCCGCTCCGACTCCCGTTCCCGGCCACGGTCACGGTCACGGTCACAGCCACGGCCCTACGGTCCCGGTCACTGCCGCGGATGTTGGGCAGCCGGAGGGTCGGCGGGTTGCGTGGTTTGGTTTGGTTTGGTTACACCACCCGCCCACCCCCACCCGTAATCCTCCCTGCCGCGGCGGGCGCTGCGCTTCGCCTTGGCGGCGCTTCGCACCGGGCTTTGCCCTTCGGGCTCGCGCTGCCCCCTAGCCCCGTGGCGACGAAGTCGCTTTACGGGGTCAGTGCCTCTGCGCCTCCCCCGTCATCGGCACGAACCTCACCGGAATCACCGACTCCCCGCCGTATCCATCCTTGGTTCGCGTCACCTTCAACAAGCTTTGGTACCGCTTGCCCACCGGGATGATGAGGCGTCCGCCGATCTTCAGCTGCTCCTTGAGCGGCTTCGGGACCTTGGGGGGCGCGGCGGTCACGAGGATCGCGTCGAACGGCGCTTGTTCCGGCCAGCCAGCGTACCCGTCACCGTGACGCACTTCGACGTTCTTCGCGTAGCCGAGCTCGGTGAGGGTCGCCTTCGCGTGCTTGGCGAGGCCCGCGATGATTTCGATCGAGAAGAGCTTCACCCCCATCTGCGCTAGAACCGCGGCTTGATAGCCGGACCCGGTCCCGACCTCGAGCACCTTGTCGCCAGGCTTCACGCCGGCCAACTCCGTCATCAGCGCGACGATGTACGGCTGGCTGATCGTTTGCCCGTGTCCGATGGGAAGGGGCCGGTCCTGGTAAGCGTTTGCATGTTGGGACTGCGGCACGAAGCGATGCCGGGGCACCTTGCGCATCGCCTCCAGCACGGCCGGATCACGGACACCGCGCGCTTCGATTTGCTTGCGCACCATCTCGAGCCGTTCATGCACCCGTGCCTCGGAGTCCGGCTGGTCGGCGCGCGGATGGCCCGCGCTCTGGCTCCAGGCGCCGACTACGAGAAAGACAACCCATGAAGTTCTTTGCATCGACCTAGAAGTACCACGGAAACGCGGTACGCGCGGTGCGGTTTGCCCGCCCCAAGGTCGCGGCTATCCTTCGGCGCCCAATGAGCCTGGTCGTACAGAAATATGGTGGCACGAGCGTCGGTTCGCTCGATCGGATCCGCAGGGTCGCGGAGCGCGTCACGGATACCTATCGCGAGGGCCACCAGGTCATCGTCGTGGTGAGCGCGATGGCCGGCGAGACCGACCGGCTCCTGTCGATGGGCTGGGAGCTCTCCGACGGGCCGGCCGAGCGCGAAATGGATGTGCTCGTTTCGAGCGGCGAGCAGGTCAGCGCGGCCTTGTTGGCGATTCAGCTCAACGAGATGGGTGTTCCGGCGCGCTCCTTGCTCGGGCATCAGGCGCGCATCTTGACCGACAACGTGCATCGCAAGGCTCGCATCCGATCGATCGATGGAACCGGGCTTCGCTCGTCGCTCGAAACAGGCAACGTCCTGGTCGTCGCGGGCTTTCAGGGCACCGACGCCTACGGCAACATCACGACGCTGGGGCGAGGCGGCTCCGATACGTCGGCGGTCGCGATCGCCGCAGCGGTGAAAGCCGATGTGTGCGAAATCTGCACCGACGTCGACGGCGTCTATACGACGGACCCGGGGATCTGCCCGAACGCGCGCAAACTCAAATGCATCAGCTACGAGGAGATGCTCGAGCTCTCCTCCCAAGGGGCCAAGGTCCTACAGATACGTTCGGTGGAGCTTGCCATGAAGCACCGAATGCCTCTCCACGTGCGCTCGAGTTTCTCGAAAGAGGAGGGAACGATCGTGACCGACGAAGAACACCTGCTCGAAAAAGTCATCGTCGCCGGAGTTGCGGCGGACAAGAAGACCGTGAAGCTGACCGTGAGCGCGCTGCCGGACCATCCCGGCGTCGTCGCGAGCGTGTTCGAGCCACTGGCCGAGGCGAATATCTCGGTCGACATGATCATCCAGAACGTCTCGAAGGCGGGTCACACCGATCTGACCTTTACGGTGAGCCGCGAGGATGCCGATCGCGCCGAAAGCATCGCGAAGGAGCTCGTCGCAAGCGTCGATGCCGAAGGCGTCGTTCGTGACGACGCGGTGGCCAAGGTGTCGATCGTCGGCGTCGGGATGCGCAATCATGCCGGCATCGCAGCCCGGATGTTTCGCTTGCTGGCCGACAACGGCATCAACATCCAAGCGATCAGCACCAGCGAAATCAAGACTTCCTGCCTGATCGAGGCCGACCATGCCGACCGCGCCGTAGCCGTCCTGCACGATGGCTTCGAGCTCGACAGGCCAGCCGGCTGACGACAGCGCAACCAACCGAACGGGCGGCCGATGCAGGGCTGTGACCAAGGGCTCGCGCAGCTCATCGATTCGAACGGCAGCCTGCGTCGTCCTGGCGCTCGCATGCAGCGCCATCGCGTCGATCGAGCCGCTGCGCATCTGGCAGCGCCCCTACGACCCGGCCGCGCAGGTCGAGTCAGTGGAGGTCGAAGCGGACGCCGATGCGCGCCGCCGCGGTGATGAGGAACGGGGCGAGCGGGCTCTGCGCGTGGGTGGCGACCCAATAGCCACGCACGTCGGCGCCGACGCACCAGCGCGAATTGATGAGGTAGTCAAAGCCCACTAGGAAGTGCAGGGCGAAGTCTCCGCGGGCCGGACGCTCGCGCACGGTCAACAGGCCGTCGAGCCCCGCTCCGAGCAAAGGGACGAAACGCACGATGTCGAGCGCGTAGACGGCCTCGATGCCGGCCATGCCGACGTGCAGGGCGCGAGCGTTCGGGAAGACGCTGTAACTGAGCAGCCCTTGGATGCTCCATGCATCGCCGAAGCCTCCGCCCGCGCTCAGACCGACGTCGATGCCGTTGCGCGGAACGGAGTCGCTCCCGGGAATCCCGGCGTAGCCGATCGCGAGGCCGAGTGTGGCTTGGTCCTCGTACGCACGGGCGGTCGAGGGAAGCACAGCGAGCAGCGCGGCAAGGCTTCCAACGATCCACAGCAGGCGACGCACAGCGAGCGCTCTAGCACGGCGGTTGCGCCGGACGCGAGGCTGCGTTGACTGGGGAAGGGCCGCGTGTATAGTGCCGACGCGATTTGCCGGGTTTTCCCGGCCTTTTGGAGGAAGCCTTGGCCCAAGACCCTGCCGAAAACGAAAATCAAGCGCCGCTCACCGCGGGCGAGCGACTCGCTGCACAGCAAGCCGCAAAGGCCGCGCGAAAGGCCGCCCAGCGAGGCCGGGACGCCGAGCTCGTCGAGGAGAAGGCGATCGCGCAGGCCGTGGTCGCCAAGGACTGGTTGGCCGACAACTTGAAGCCACTTGGGCTCATGGCCGGGGGTGTGCTCCTAGTGGCCGCCGTCGGGATCGGCTGGGCCACCTTCACGCATCGTCAGAACACCGCGGCGGGCGAACAGCTCGCGGCCGTGCTCGAGGGAGACGCGGACGATCCCGCGGCCCTTGCGACGGCCTACGCGAACGTCGCCGATTCGCACGCCAAAACCCCTGCGGCGGCCTGGGCGCGCATCGGGGAGGGGAAGGCGCTCTACGCGCAAGGCCAGTTTGAGCCGGCCCGGGCCGCCTACCAGGCGGCGCTCGAAGCCAGTGACGACGAGACCATTCGTTGGGCCGCCCTGGAAGGAATCAGCTACGCGCTCGAAGCGGAGAAATCCTATGACGAGGCGCTCGAACAGCTCGAGGCGCTGCGGGCGGTCAACAGGAGCATCGCTCCGATCGCGGGATACCATCAGGGTAGGATCCTCGCCGGCCAGGGCAAGCTCGATGAAGCCAAGACCAAGTTCGACTGGGTCCTGAACGAGCTCAAGGAGTCCGACGCGCCAACTCTGCCGTACACACAGGAACAGGCCGAGGCGCGACTGGCGTTGATCGACCCGAACCTCGCGCCAGCCGCCGGCAGTGACCCGCGCCAAGCAAAGGAGATCATCCGTCAAATGAACGAAATGCTCCAGCGACAGCCGCCGCAGGAATAGCGCCGCAATCGATGCGCATACGCTTCGCCATCGCCCTTGCCGTCGCCGTCTCGCTGCCCGCGGTTCCCGGCTGCGGCGCCGCAGGAACGCCCGCATCCAATGCCGACAACTTCGGCTGGGTTGATCAGGGCGACACATACGCGCGTCCGGGCGAGGGCGGCTTCAACGTCCGCTGGTCGAAGCAACTGACCGACCGCTGGGAAGCCCGCTACTTGCCCGTCGAGCTGAGCTCAGCGGAGTTCGATGTCGAGCGAAAGCGCGTCTTCATCGGGACGAGCGAGGGGAACATGTTCGCGTTCGAGCTGAGCGGCCGCAGGGTGTTCTTCTACGACGCGGGCGCACAAATCGAGTCGAAGCCTGCGGTCGATTCGGCCACCGGCGAAGTTTACTTCCCGACGGTCGACGGCACCGTACACGCGCTCAACGTGGACGGCGCTCCCAAGTGGCGCACCAAGCTCATCGGTGCGGTTCGGACCCAGCCGGTGATCACCGCCGACGCGCTGTACGTCGTCGCCGAAAACGACACGATCACAGCGATGGCGCGCGACGACGGCCGGATTCTTTGGACCTACGCCAAAGAACCGGTCGAGGAGATCACCATTGCGGGGCACGCCGGCATGCTGCTCGAAGGCGGGCGGCTGTTCGCGGCGTTTACCGATGGCGCCGTCGCGGCGATCAACCCCGCCGATGGGCGGCTGTTCTGGGAGATTGAAACCGCAATCGACGTCGAGCTTCGGCCCGGCAACGTCCCGCAATTCCTCGATGTCGACACGACGCCGGTGTTGCGCCAGGGGACCCTCTACGTCGCCTCGTTCACCGCCGGCCTCTATGCATTGGATGCCACCAGCGGCACCGTGCAATGGCGGGATTCCGCCTTTACCGGCGTCACGGGGCTCGCGACGGCCGGGCGCATGCTCGTCATCTCGTCGGCCCGGCGGGGGTTGTCGCTCGTCGACCTTCGGACGCGCGAGGTGCAGTGGGAGAAGGCCCCGGAGCGCGGCGCACCGACGGCGCCGATCGTCACCGAGACGGGCACCGTCATCTACGGCGAGACCCGGGGCTCACTGCTGGCGCTCTCGCTCGCCGACGGACGCGAAATCTCGCGGGCCGAAGGTGGTTCAGGCTTTTCGGCGACCCCTGCGGCCCTCGGCGACTTTGGCGGCGCCCTCTCCAACGGCGGCCGATTTCTGTTCCTGCGAGTGAACTAGCGACCGATTCCAGCGGGCCGCGCACCATCGTCCGACTGGCAATGGGACGGAGACAGCAAGCCACTCACACTGGTCCGGTGTTCCGTAGCCGATCCTGTTGGTCAGTCCGACTCCTGAACTGCTACTTTGTATGTGGGGTGGCACGCTTCCGATTGCGATATCAGTCGACCAACCTCGAGCTCCGGCTCGGAGAGTTTGCCATTGGTCGGAGCTCGGCGTGCAACCTGGCGGTGGCCGACGGGCTGGTCTCGCGAAAGCACGCAGTGCTTCGGGTCGAACCCGATGTCGTCGTGCTTCAAGACTTGGGCAGCCGAAACGGAGTTGCCGTCAATGGCGTCCGAATCGAGGGCGAATGCCCCCTACAGCACATGGACCGCGTCTACATCGGCTCGCAGGAGCTCGTGCTCATCGACGCCGACAAGATGAACGATCGCGTAACGACCGATCGGCACGTCGCGTGCGACGTCTGCGGCGCGATCAACGGAAGCGCGAAGCGGTACTGCGGCGACTGTGGCGCGCGCCTCGAATCCGAGTCGAGCGCCACTTGGAGAGAGCAGGACCGACCTGCGATACCGAGCCTGCAGGTCGACCCGTCGCAGCGTGAATGGGGCGGCTCGGAGAGCACCCATACTGCTCGGGCGCTCGACGTGCTCGGGACCATCGCATCCAAAGCGATCACGATGGGCCGATTCGACGAGGCCGAACGTATCCTGATCCCGCACCTGGACGCGCTCTTGGAACGAGCTCTGCGCCACCGGCCTCTCAGTGATTCCACCAGGGACGACCCCGATGCCATGTTCGCCACGGCGACCAGCTATGCACTGCAGCTTGCGCAGGGGCTCAAGGACAAAAGGTGGATCGACTGGGTGTTCCGCATGCACACCGCGACCGCGCGCGTGATGACCGCAGAAACGATCGAAGCGCTCCACGAAGCGGTGCGTCGCAACGAATACCATAGCGGGAAGTACGTGCGCGCCTATTTACAGGTCATCCAGAAGCGCCCGACGAACGACTACAGCCCATCTGAGCGCTTTCTTCTCGGACGCCTCGACGGTCTCGCCCAAGTCGTTCTCGCGCAATAGCGCAGCTTTGTCGGACCGGCGTCCACGATGCTCACCGGCCGCAGTAACCCTGCGAGCAAGCTTCGCCGCCGGCACCGCCCGTGCCAACCATTCCACCGTTGCCAGCGCTTCCGCCCATGCCGCCGACTCCGCCATCCAGGCAGCGATTGCCTGGACCTACGGGGTGCGATTCAAGCACGCAGGCGGATGCCAACGCCAGAAGCACGACGAGTAAGGCAGTTTTTGCCATGAAAATGTATTTCTACATTTTTGTCGGGCGCTGGCGAGTGGGAATTGGGAGAGAAGAACGCCAGATCGCACCATACTGCGGTGACTGCGGTGCGCGTCTCCAATCCGAATCGAGCTCGACTTGGAGGGAGCAGGACCGGTCTGCGATACCAAGCATGCGGGTCGACGAGTCGCAGAGTGAATGGGGCGCTTCGGAAAGCACCCATACCGCTCGGGCGTTAGACGTGCTCGGAACCATCGCGTCCAAAGCGATCACGTCGGGCCGATTCGACGAGGCCGAGCGGATCCTGATCCCGCACCTGGACGCGCTCTTGGAGCGGGCCATGCGACACCGGCCTCTCAGTGATTCCAGTAACGACGACCCGGACGCGATGTTTGCCACGGCCACGGACTATGCACTGCAGCTTGCGCAGGGGCTCAAAGACAAAAGGTGGATCGACTGGGTGTTCCGCATGCACACGGCGACAGCGCGCGTGATGACCGCAGAAACGATCGAAGCGCTCCACGAAGCGGTGCGTCGCAACGAATACCATAGCGGAAAGTACCTGCGCGCCTACCTACAGGTCATCCAGAAACGCGCACGCAGCGAGTACAGCCCATCCGAGCGCTTTCTCCTCGGACGCCTCGACGGTCTGACGCAGGTCATTTTGGCTCGCTGACGCGGGGTGCGGGGCGCCGAAGTTGCGGCTGCCGCGCTCGATGCTCTAGTTTGAAGGGGTATGGGAGGGACTCGGGAGATAGCGCCCTGCTGGCTCTGTTCGGCGCTGGTGCTTTGCGGCGTGCTGATCGCGTCCGCGCCGGTTAGCGCACAAAACACGGCGGACGATGCGGCCGCGCGCAAGCAGTTCGAGCAGGGGCGCTCTGCCTTCGAGCAGAGCAACTACGAGCAAGCGCTCATGCACTTTCGGAACGCGCATAGCCTCAGCCAGCGGGGACAGCTTCAGTACAACATCGGTATCACCGCCACCCGCCTACAGCGCGATGAGGAAGCCCTGGTGGCGTTTCAGAGCTATCTCGAAGAAGTCGAGCATCCGCCGCGTGAACAGGAAGTTCGCCAGCGGATCGCCGCGCTGGAGCAGGCCAACGAAGCGAACAAAGAGGCCGAGCGACAGCTCTCCGAAGTCGCGGCCAGCTCTGATGACTCCGTTCGAGCATCATCCGGCCGAAAAATCCCTAGGTCTGCAATCGTCGGCTCATCCGTCCTCGGTGCAGTCGGCGTCGCTGGCGTCGTGGCGATGGGCGTCGGCCTCGCGAACAGCGGCACCTGCGTGGAGGAAGTGGCCGGCATGTGCTTGAGCAAAAGAACCACGAGCCCGTGGACTTGGGTCTACGGCGGTGTCGGTGTGGCGGCGTTGGCGGGCAGTGTCAGCTGGATTTTGGTCAGCAGGAATCGTCCCAAAGACAAACGGACCACAACCTGGATGCTCACACCGACGGGTGTTCTGGTATCAGGGTCTTTCTAGATCAGCCGCCGCAGAAGCCCGCGCAATTGACCTTGGCCCCCGGGCTCGAACATTCGGAGACATCGGTGCAGGCGTAGGTGCAGGTGTATTCCGTTTTGCGTCCAGTGCTCGCGATCGCTCGGCACAACCCACCTGTAGGGCACTCGTCATCGCGGCCCGTTGGGCAGGCCTCCCCGTTGTGAAAAGCGCGCAATGCGAAGCAAGTCGTGAGCTTCTCGTGGATGCCGCAGTAGCTTTGATTCTTGCCTCCCGACGGGCTCTCTCGGTTGACGAGAGGCACAGTGAACGGCGGCAAGCAGGCGTAGCCGCCGTCGACGGTGACTGGCTCGGCGATTTGAAGGCAGAACCCCATCCGCTTGTCCGGAATGGGCTCACCCTGGTAAGTCATCCACACACAGCGGTGATCCACGCCAGCGCAGTTGCTGTCGGTAAAGCAGGTCTCGCAGGTGCTACGGCTGGCCAACATCAGCGTGGTGCAGGTCAGCGTCACGGGGTCACAGCTGGTGCCCGGACAGCTGGACCTTTCGGTCCCCGGTGTGCACCTTGGCTCCACGACGACGACATCGGTCGAGATGCTAGGATCCAACTTGTCCGGCGTGGTCGTGTCGGACGTAGTCGTGTCGGGCGTGGTCGTGTCGGGCGTAGTCGTGTCGGGCGTGGTCGTGTCGGGCGTAGTCGTGTCGGGCGTGGTCGTGTCGGGCGTGGTCGTGTCGAATCCGCCGGTGCCGACGCCGGCGTCACCCACGCTGGGCGCTAGGCCATCCGCATCCAGCCCGCCATTGCCCAAACCCACCGAATGCGTTTCAAACGCACATCCCGCGCTCAACGTCAAAAACAATAGAGTGGTAGCTAGCTCCCTCATGGGACCATACCCCCCTGTTCCAGCTCCCGGAACACGTACCGGGCCACGAACACGTCGACCCCTCCGCTCTCATACACAACGTAGCCGACCACCAAGAGGCGCCCGTGATTGTCGAGGATCGCTCCCTGAGCGGTGAGTCCCGCGCCTTCGAGCTCGGTGAGTACTTTGTGCTCCCCTTCGACGGGCGTGCCGTCAGGGCTCAAGTGCGCGATGGCGACCTTTCGTTGCGAGGCTCTGGGTAGAGACTGTCCGACGACGGCGAAATTCCCGTTGGGCCGATGGAGGACTTCGACGGCTTCCTCCGATTCGCTGCCAAAGTCGACGAGGGTCGAGCCACCGTCCCCGAATGAACCGTCCAACGCGCCAGCTTCGTCATACGCGGTGACCAAGAAGTCGTACGCAAACACCCAAGGTTCCGCAGAGTTCGGCAGCAGTTGAGCCCAACCCGCTGCGAGAACTCGGCCGTCGGGCGTGCGCGCAAGTGCACTCAGACCTTCCGAACGGCCCGGCGAGCCATCCCCAAAATCGGTGACGACCATGCCGTCGTTGCCAAAGGTCGCGTCGAGTGAGCCGTCGTCCGTGACGCCGGCGATCGCGAAATCCAGGTTGCCGTCAAAGCCGGTCTCACCAACGCTCCCTCCGACCAGGATGCGTGCGGCTCCAAGACCATCGGTCGAGATCAGAACCTCATCGCTGTAGCCCGGTTCCATCAGAAGCACGCCGCCATCCCCGAACGATTCGTCGGGTGCGCCGTCCGACCCAAGCCTCACAGCGGACAAACGCTCCGCGGATTCGCACGCGTTTCCGGTGGCGACGATCCGGCCGTCTGCTTGAACCGCGATGTCGCTGGTCTGGACGGCGCAGGGCTCGGGAAGTCGAGTGACCCCGGTAGGGTTGAGGTCGTTTCCGAACGAGTCATCCAAGGTCCCATCGGCGAAATATCGAGCCAAGGTCAACGCGCCTGGGTCAGACGAGCTCGATGACTTCGACCAGCCGCCGAGAAGAATTCGACCCTCGCTGTCGACTGCAACGGCGCTGATCTCAGTATTGACGTCGAAGATCGCGTGGACGACACCATCGCCGTCGACGCCGAACGACGTGTCCAAGACGCCGTCATCGCCGAAAAGGGCGGCAAACCCGTACGACGGACCAAAGCTCGACAGATGCTTGGTGCCGGCAACGACGATTCGGTCGTCGGGCATGACAGCCACGGCTCTTGCGCCCTCCGACGTCCAACTGCTGTTGAGGATACTGAAGATGCGAATGCCATCGTCACCAAAGGTCGGGTCCAATTCGACGACTTCGAGCATTGGGTCCCCAGCCGCGCCACCCGCGCCGGCCATCGCGCCCACGCCACCGGCGCCTCCTGCGCCTGGCTCGGCCGTCCCCCCTACGCCGGGTGTTCCTCCGCTGCCATCGCTCCCGAGCCCGCCGCTGCCGGAACCGGAGCCGGAGATGTCGCAGCCAAGCGCGGTTGCGAGGACGATGGCCACGCCGACTGCGTAGCGTAATGCTCGTGTTGGAGATGTTTTTCCCATATAGACATATTTTTACACTTGTTTGATCAGAATGCCAGCCTAATTCAGGGATGTGAACTGCCTCACCTGGGGGACTTCGCCTCGACGCCATCGACCGATCACGGGCTGCCGGCAATACGGGGCGGGATCAACCGCCGCAGTAGCCCGCACAGGCGACATGGATCCACTGACTCGAGCACTCCGAGGCATCGATGCAGGCGTAGGTGCAACGGTACTCCGTTCTGTTGCCTTGAGCCGCGATGCCCCGGCACAAGCCGCCGCGGGGACACTCATCGTCGCGTCCGCTTGGACAAGCGTCCGCACTGTGAAACGCGTGTACCGCTTCGCAAGTCGCGAGCTCCTCGTAGATACCGCAGTAGCTCTGCTCCTGGCCTCCCGACATGCTCTTTCGGCCGTCGAGGGTCACGATGAACGGTTGCACGCAATCCGCGCCTTCCTCGGTTGTCACCTGCAGGCAGAACCCCGTCGTGTCGTCGGGGTAGGGTTTCCCGGCGTGCGTCATCATCACGCAGCGATGGTTCGGCTCCGCGCAGTTGCTGTCAGCGAAGCACGATTCGCAGATGCCGCGGCTGGCGACCTCCATCGAGGTGCAAACCAGCCACACAGGGTGACAGCTGGTACCCGGACAGGCGGTCCTTTCGGTCCCCGCGGTGCATTCGGGCTCTTCGATGCCAGCGTCGGGCGTCGTGTTGAGGCCACCATCGTCGACACCCGCATCACCGGTGCCGGGCTCTAGGCCGCCGCCGTCTGACCCGCGACCGCCCGGACTCAGGGAATGCGTCTCGAACGCGCAGCCCAAGCTCAGCGCCAGCACCAGCACCGGCAGAGCGATGGCCCGAACTTCCATATAAATGTATTCTTATACTCTTGAAACCAGTATGCCAGCCTCGTTTGGGGAGGTAGTGGCTGCTACCGAAAGCTCGCTTCGTTTCGGCTGATGTCAGTAGGATCTTTTGGGATGGAACGACGGCATGGGCTTCGCCTTGGGGCGTTCGCGATCGTGGTGGTCACGGTGTCATGGGCGGTGACCTGGGTCGGGCTGTCTGGCACCTGGGTCGGTGATGACTGGCACATGGTCCGCAACTATTTTTACGCGGATTGGGCCGAGCTCGGGGCAGTTTTCAAACGCAACGCAGCGAGCTACTTGTTCGTCGAAGACAAGGTCGGCCCGTATCGGCCGGCGACGATGCTGACGCTGATCGCGACGCATCTCTTGGCACCGGAACCCTGGCTCCATCACGCGGTGAGTTCGCTCTTGCACGCAGCAACGAGCCTGCTCCTGTTCGTCGTGCTTCGGAGCCAGAGTCCCACGGCGTCAGGTGCCGACAGCGAGACGAACGACTTTGTGGCCGCGGGGCTCGCCGCGCTGTTCTTTCTTCACCCGGTGCACGTCGAATCGTATGTGTGGATCAATGGGCGCTCCGACCTGCTCGCGGGATTTTGGCTCGTGGCGCTCGTGTTCTGGTTGAGCCGGATGAGCGCCACGCCGCGCCCGCAATGGGCTCAGCTGTTCGTGCTGGGCCTCGTGGCGTTTCTCGGCGCGAGCTCCAAGCTGCCATTTGCGATCGCCGCGCTGGCCGGCTGGCTGGCCTGGGCCAACCGCACACAAGCGGCGCAATCACGGAGGGCGGGGAGCGCGATTGCCGCGGGAATTGCGGTTCATCTCGTTCTTCGGGCTGCATTTGCGCCATTTCAAGGTCAACTCGGTGCGTCGGAAAACGTGTTCGCCGATCCCGACATCTGGTCGTCGGTTCCAAAGCTCGTGGGGAAGGGCGCAGCCGCGCTGCTGAGCTTCCGCGCCGAGGCCATGCAGTCGCTCTCCTGGGTTTTGTTTGGGCCCTGGTCGTCGTCGGACTGGGTCGGGCTCGCGGTCGCGCTGCTCGGTCTGGGTTTTCTGATTTCCCGGCGCGATTTGTCGGGCCTTGCATATGCGGTCGGCGCGATTCTGACCTTGGCGCCGGTGGCCATCGTATCGGGCGCGTTCTGGATGGGCTTCGACCGGTATCTGTACATGTCTGCGATTCTCGCGATTCTGGCCATGTCGCCATACGTCGTGCGCGCCGTGTCGCGGAGCCGAGGCTGGAGGATTGCAATCGGCGTGCTCGGACTCGGGCTGCTCGGTTATTCAGCGCTGCAGACACACGCGGCCAGCCAAGCGTATGCAAGCCAAGAAGCTTACGACCGCGCGCTCTTTCGGGACCACTCGGACGACCCGAGCATCCATTTCTACTTCGCCCGCATCGCCGCTCGGCACGGCGACCACGACAAGCTGCGCGAAGCGGTCGCGTCGATGCCGTCACCGCCGTGGCCGAGACCGATCATCGTTCCCACATACGACTTGGCCACCAGGGCAAACGACGCGGCGAAGACTCGCGAGGCGGTCGACGCGCTCGTCGCGACCGTCCGCGAAGGACCGCGCTGCGCAAGCGTCCGAGCGCGGCTCGGGACTTGGGCCGAGAAGGCTGGGGATCCCGAAACCGCCCGATACGTCGAAGAACGACTCGCCGCGCTCTCCTGCAGGCCCTAAAAACCAGCCCTCGGAGAAAAGTTTACATAATATACGTTCTGCGAAATTGTGTTGTAAGCCCCATTTAGTAATGTCCTATTTCTCCCATTTTCAAATGTCCGGTTTTCGTGCACTCGGCATCGATGACGGACGATTTGACGAGCTTGAGCACGCGAGAAATGGACCGACTGCAGGTAGTGCTTCGAATAGCCGATGGACGGCTTACACAGACGGCTGGCGCCAAGATCGTTGGCATCAGTGACCGGCAGATGCGACGCATCTGCCGGCGTTTCGCTCAAGAAGGTGTAGCGGGCCTCGGGTCGAAACGGCGCGGCCGAAGCAATCGACGTTTGCCCGTGGAGCTTCGAAAAGAAGCGCTGGCGCTCGTCCGGGCGCGCTATGCTGACTTTGGACCGACGCTCGCGCAGGAAAAGCTTCTCGAACAGCACGACATCCGTGTGGCCACCGAGACACTCCGACAGTGGATGATCGACGACGGCATCTGGCTGACGCGCCGTCAGCGCAACAAACGCGTCCAGCAGCCGCGTCACCGTCGCGATTGCTACGGCGAGCTCGTGCAGATCGATGGCTCGGACCATCACTGGTTCGAGGACCGCGGACCTCGGTCCGTGCTCCTGGTCTACGTCGATGATGCGACCGGGAAGCTCATGGCGCTTCGCATGTGCGAATCCGAGTCCGCGTTCAGTTACTTCCATGCGACCCGTTCGTATCTAGAGCGTCACGGCAAGCCGGTGGCGTTGTACAGCGACAAAGCCGGCGTATTCCGCGTCAATGCCAAGCGTCCGAAAGCCGGTGACGGCTTCACGCAGTTTGGTCGCGCGATGAGCGACCTCAATATCGACGTGATTTGCGCCAATACCCCGGCGGCCAAAGGCCGCGTCGAGCGGGCGCACCAGACGCTTCAAGACCGACTCGTCAAGGAGCTCCGGCTGCGCGGGATCTCTACGATGGACGACGCCAATCGGTACTTGCCCGAGTTCATGGACGACTACAATCGACGCTTCGGACGCTCAGCGCGAAACGACCACGATGCGCATCGGCCCTTGCTCGAGCGTGACTGCCTCGACGACATCTTCACCTGGCAAGAAGAGCGGCGCGTCACCGCGCAGCTCACCGTGCACCACAAACGAACGATGTACCTGCTCGAGCCCACCGAGGAAGCCAAAGCTGCGGCGAAGAAGCGTGTCACCGTCGTCGAGTACGAAGACGGCCGTGTGTCGATTCGCTTTGAGGGCGTCGCCCTTGCCGCTCGCCCGTTTCACAAAGACGGCTGCGTCACCCAAGGCTCCATCGTCGACAACAAGCTCCTGAGCGGCGCGCTCACCGAAATCCGCAAGCGCCAACAACAAAAGGAGCAGGAGCTCGTCAAGTCCGCCAAGAGCAAGCGTGAAAAGCGCATCGTCCGCGACCGCTTCGCTGACCGGTTGCCGCCTCCCGGTCCCTGAACCGAGCCCGCTGTCCGACGTGGCGCCGGCCCCATCTCAAGTCGTCCGCCTCCTGCCCGGTGCTCACGTTCCCCCTGATTCACCAAGGGGTTCAGGTCGCCAACCGCCCTGCCCCCTGCGGGCCCACCACCCCGCAGTCACCATTCGGTACCGGACATTTCTAACTGGCACAACCACCGGACACCAACGCCTGGTTTTGACATGTGTTGTAGAAACAATAAGGACGTCGAGGGCGTTCGCGATTGCTTCCTCGAGGGCCCGGTCGAGATTCACTACGATGGCCCGGTTGGGCTCGTGCACCATCGGGACGGGCTCTACGAGGTCTTCAAGAACGTCGCGTGCCAGACACACATCATCGAGATGCATCATGGGGGCCCGCCGCACATCGAGGTCACCGGTCCCGATGAAGCACACGCGCGCTGGGGCCTCGTGTATCACCTCATGAACACCCACACAAAAACCGTCAGCGTGTGCGGGGGCTACTACGAGGACGAGTACCGCCGCATCGACGGCCGATGGTGGATTACCAGAGCCCGCTTCGAGGTATGCTCAGCGGTGACATATGGCTGGAAAGAGGCGTCGCTCCGCATGCTGCACGCGAGCGCGCACCTGCCTGAATGACGCCCAGGTAGTCTCGATGGGCTGTGAAGATTCCGCTGCCTTTAACGAGATCTGTGGGAAGGAACCTGGCCTAGGGCGCCCAGCGGCCTTCTTGCGGAGCAAACACGAATGGGAAGGTGAAGCTGAGGCTCTTGCCCGTTCGGCGTCGTGGGAATCGGATCGCGCTGACCACGCGAGCAACGCAGCGCTCGACCCGGTCGTTGCCGGTCGTGTTCTCGACGATCCGGAGGCCCCGGACGTAGCCCTTGCGCACCACCGCGAAGCGAACCGAAACTTTGCCCGCGAGCTCGGGCTCAAAGCGGAGCGCAGACTCGTAGCAGCGGTTGATCTTCGGGAGGTCGTTGTGGATCTTCTGCCGCACGAGGAACGCGTCGATGTGGCTCGAGGACCCCGCGTGCCCCGGGCTGGGAACGCCAGCAACGAGCAGCGCTGCGAGCAGTGCTAGAACGACCGAATTCGAGCTCGCTGCAGACATCCTCGAGAAGTACGCCGCGCGCCAATAAACCACAAAAAATCCGCGAAATCGCGCAAGAGTGCGCCGATTCCAGCGGCCTTTTTCAAGACCGTGATACAAGTTGCTCATGCCCCCCAAGCCCTCGGCTATGTCCTGTCTGCAGCGCATGCGCAAGCGGCTGCGACGCCAGGCCAATGCCATCATCGGCGAGGGTTTTTTTGGAAGCCTAGCGCGGCTCGGGCGACTTCATCCGCTTTCGAACCCTGCCAAGCATGGGGTAGAGGTGATCCGAGACGTTGCGTACCTGCACGGTGGCAATCCGCGTCACAGGCTCGATATCTACCGCCCCGCGAAGCGGTCCGGCAGCCTGCCGATCGTTCTCTACATGCACGGTGGCGGCTTCAACCTCTTGTCGAAGAACACGCACTGGCTGATGGGGCTCGCCTTCGCGCGAGCGGGCTACTTGGTGTTCAACATCGATTACCGGCTCGCGCCCGAGCACCCTTATCCAGCGGCCGTGTCCGATGTTTGCGCGGCGCTCGAATGGGCGTCCGAACACGCCGAAGCCTACGGCGGTGACCTGAGCCGCTTGGTGTTCGCAGGCGAGTCGGCGGGTGGGAATCTAGCCACCGCACTCGCCATCTGTTGCTGTTACCGGCGTCCCGAGCCCTTTGCCCAGCGTGCGTTTGCCACGGGCTTGGTGCCAACCGCGGTTGCCCCTGCATGCGCGCCGCTTCAAATCACCAACCCCGGGCGTTTGAACCGAAAACGCAAGCTGCCGCGCTGGGTGAACGACATCCTCGAAGGCATGAACGAATTGTACGTCGGAGTGCTTCACGATCACGCGCCCGGTGGGCTGGACCTCGCCGACCCGCTGCACGTCTTCGAGCGACGCGAGCGACCGGACCGCGCCCTTCCCGCCTTCTTCGTGCCCATCGGCACCCGCGATCCCTTGCTCGACGACACGCGCCGCCTCGACCGCGCGCTCAAGGCGATGGGTGTCGAATGCGAAGCGCGTTATTACGAAGGCGAGCTCCACGCGTTTCATGCGCTGGTCTGGCGACGCCAAGCGCGCCGATGCTGGCGCGAACAGCTCTCGTTCTTGGCCCGCGCGCTCCAACATCCGCGCGAGCCCAGGCACGAATTCGTCGCGCAAGCTTAGATGCGACCGGGTCGGCGCCGCACTCAGCGCTTGTCGGTTCCGCCAAGTAGCACGTTCATCAAGGGGCTTCCATCGACTTTGGCGTCCTTGACCAACGCGTCGAGCAGCTGCTTGCCAAGACGCGCGAGGTCGAGGAGCTCGCGAATGCGTTCTTCTTGGAATTGCGCCCTGCTCCGGTCTTCGGGCTCCTTGGCTTTGTCTTTCAAGAACTCGATCGCGTCTTCCATGAGGTCGATGGCGTCGAGGACCTCGACGCGTTCGCGTTCGTTGAAGACGCGAGAGATCATCTTCCAGAAGTTGCCTTCGGCCGCGTAGTGATCGCGCCGCTCGCCTTGGAGCCAGACCTTCTTGACCACTCCCCAGCGAGTGAGCTCGTTGAGGGTCATCGAAACCGCGCCGCTACTGAGCTGAAGCCGATCTTGCATTTCGGGGGCGCTGAGCGGACGGTCGGACAAGTACAGAACCGCCCAAAGGCGCCCCATGTTTCGCTTGAACCCCCAGAACTCGATTAGGCGGCCAATCGAATCGCTGACTAGGACCTCACTTTGCCAGAGCTCCTCCTCGTCCTTCGCCACGCTAGCGCCCTACCCCGAACCCCAAGGCTTGACCAGCCGGCCGCTCGCATCAAAGCTGCGCCGCATGGAACGACCAACGCTCGAAGCGATGCTCGAAGCGGCACCCGGAGTGGAGCGCGACGGCGACGCATACACCTTTGCAGACGGCTATGGCGTGTCGGTGTACGTCGGCGACCCGGGCCAAGCGATGGAGGTGTCTGAAGTGGCCTCGCTCCGCCTCCAGACCGCATTCTGCGAGGTCACCTCGCGCGAGCATCACACGGCCTACTTCGTGGAGTACAGCAGCCTACACGGGCTTTGCGTTCGGCCGCCAAGCGGCGCCGGGGGCCGGCGCGCCGGGTTTAGCTAGGCGGCCGCAACCACGCATGCAAGTCTCGTGGCCGCACGCGGGATTTGACGTAAGGTGTAGGCGGGGGTTTGGGGATCGTGTCCGCACGCATTCTTGTCTGTGACGACGAAGCCAGCTTACGCGAGATGCTGCAGATCTTGCTGCGGCGCGAAGGCTTTCGCGTCGACGTGGTAGACGGCGTGCATGCGGCGCGCGACAAGCTCGGAAGCGCCGACCCCTACGATGTCGTCATCACCGACCTGGTGATGCCCGACGGCACCGGCATGGACGTGCTCGATGCGGTTCGCGCGCGATCGGCCAACACTCAGACCCTGATGATCACGGCCTACGCGACGACCGAACAGGCCGTCGAGGCGATGCGCAAAGGCGCTTACGACTATGTGCAGAAGCCGTTCAGGAACCACGAGCTCCTGGCAACGCTCGAGAAGGCCCTCGAAAAGCGGGCCATCGTCGCCGAAAACCAATCCCTACGCGAGCAGGTCAAGTCCCGCTGGACCGAAGGTCAGCTGATCGGCAAGAGCGAGGCCATGGACCGGCTTCGGGATCTGATCAAGCGGCTCGCCGGCTCCACCACGAGTGTCTTGATCACCGGCGAAAGCGGCACTGGAAAAGAAATGGTCGCGCGTGCGCTCCATTTTCAGAGCCCACGCGCCGAACAGCCGTTCGTCGTTTTGAACTGCGGGGCCATCCCGGAGAACCTCATCGAGAGCGAGCTCTTTGGTCACATCAAGGGCGCGTTCACCGGCGCGACGTCTGCAAAGGAAGGCCTGTTTCGAGCAGCCGATGGCGGTACGCTGTTTCTCGACGAGGTCGGTGAGCTGCCGCCCGCGCTTCAGGTGAAGCTGCTTCGCGTCTTGCAGGATCGAAATGTGCGCCCCGTGGGCGGGAGCAGCGAGGTCGAAGTGGACGTTCGAGTCGTCGCGGCGACCAACCGAGACGTCGAGGTGGAGGTGGACGCAGGCACCTTCCGCGAAGATCTCTTCTACCGCCTGAACGTCATTCGCATCGAGGTACCGCCACTTCGCGATCGGGCCGAGGACATCCCGGTGCTCGCTGGTTACTTCCTCCAGAAGCACGCGGCCTTACAGGGACGCCGCTTGGAGTTTTCGCCTGAAGCGATGCGCTGGTTGGCGCAGCAGTCGTTTGCCGGCAACGTGCGCGAGCTCGAGAACATGGTCGAGCGAGGCGTGACGCTGGCGGTCGGCCCCACCGTCGAACGAGCGGACCTCGGAGACACCCATCCCTCGAAAAAGGCCGGAAATGCCCCGCGAATCCCCGAGGGCCGCTTCGACCTCGACGAGTACCTCGGCCAAGTCGAAAAGGAGCTTTTGCTTCGCGCGCTCGACCAGGCCGGAGGGGTCCGGACGAAGGCGGCGGAGTTGCTTGGCATGAGCTTCCGGCAGTTTCGATATCGTTTGGCAAAACACATATCGCCCGAAGTGGGCGATGCGGCCGGCGATTGATATACTGTCCGCTGGAGGATCTTCCTTGTCGCGTCACCTTCGAAGCGCTGGCTTCACCACGATCGAGCTTCTGGTCGGCGTTGCGATCGTCGGCATTCTCGCCGCCGTCGCGATTCCGTCGTTCAAGGGCTACGTGTACCGCGGCCGCGTGACCGAAGCCGTGACGGTCCTCAACGAGATCAAGACCCGGCAGGAAGCCTACCGCAGCCGCTTCGGCAACTATGCCGCGGTGAGTGGAAACAACTGGGGCACCTACACGCCCGCTACGGTGCCGGGGTCTCAGCCCGTGATTTGGCCAAGCTCTCCGGCCTGGGAAATGCTTGGGCTTCGGCCGCCGGGGTATGTGCGCTTTCGCTACGCGACGATCGCTGGCTTTCCGGGAGAGGCGGCGCCCGCCAGCACCAATCTCGATACAGCGACCAATTTTTGGTATGCCGCACAGGCGGAAGGCGACCTCGATGACGATGGAAACACGTTCATTCTCGAAGTCTATTCGCAGTCGCGCACGATGTTCAACAGCGCCGCGGGCACAGGGGGATGGGAATGAAGGGGAACGAAGGCTACACCATCACCGAGCTGATGATCACCGTGGTGATTATCGGTGTCTTGGCCACCCTGGCGATTCCCACCTTTACCTCGTACATCTACAAGGCTCGCGTGACCGAAGCCACGAACTTCCTTGGGAAGATCAAGCAGCGTCAGGAGTCCTACCGAAATGAATTTGGACAATACTGCGCCGTCGACGGCGATGACTGGGGCACCTGGAACCCTGCCGCGATTCCGGGTGAAGACCCCGTGGTCTGGGTGAGCACCGATCTGTGGCGGCAGCTCGGCGCGTCTCCAAACGCGCCCATCCGGTTCCAGTACGCGACCGTGGCCGGCGTCCCGGGGGACGCAGCGCCCGCTGGGACCGACCTGGACGAGGATGACCACTGGTTCGCCGCCCGGGCCCAGGGCGATCTGAACGGCGACGGCACTGCTTTCTACCTGGAGATCTATTCTCAGGCGAATCACGTGTTCAACAGTGCCAGCGGAACTGGCGGCTGGAAGTGACAATTCCCGTCACCTCCGGGTGACGAGATCTGTCCCTCGGCCCCGTTGCTATCCCCGCAAAATCGAGTTTTGCCAGTAATTTCGGCTTGAGTAGGGGGCTAGGAGAATCGGCACGGCAGTTGCAGTGTCTTGGGGCAACTCAAAATGATGCGGGCATGGAGCCCGGGGGAAAAGGAACTGAATATGAACAAGCTACTGTCGAAGAAAGAGGGCTTCACCCTCATCGAGCTGATGATCGTCGTTGCCATCATCGGCATTCTTGCCGCAATCGCGATTCCGGCATTCATCAACTACGTCAAGCGCTCGAAGACCTCGGAAGCTGCCAACAACCTGAAGTCGATGTTCGAAGGCGCAGCGGCGTACTACGACGCCGAGAACTGGACCGGTGGCGTTCCTGCCCCGGGCGCGACCGTCACAGGCGTGTCGCACTGCACCATCGACAGCGCCGAAATGGATGTCGAGCCTTCGTCCAGCAAGAACGTCCCGCTCTGGAGTGGCGAGACCGACAATGCTCAGTTCCAGGCGATGAACTTCGCCCCGGCCGATGGACTCTACTTCCAGTACGGCCTGACCGCCGCCGCCGCGAGCGCCTGCGGGAACGCAGCGAACGACACGACGCTTTACACCTTCTACGCCAATGGCGACCTGGACGATGACAATGTCGAGTCCACGTTCCAACTCGAAGCCGGCTCGAACGACGACAACGTCCTCTACCGCGCACCGGGCATCCAGCAGATCAGCCCGCTCGAGTAACATCCTTCGGATGACGACTGGAAGGGCCGCGGCACTCGCCGCGGCCTTTTCCGTTTAAGGGGGACACGTCGGCATTTTCGATATACTGGACCGGTGAAGCTCATGGGTCGATTGATCGCCGCCGCCGCGATTTTGGGCGTGCTCGCAGGGGTTTGGTCCCTTCGCGGTCGGGCGATGGACCAATACCTCGAAACGCAGACCTACGAGGATATCTACTACCTGCCACCGCCGGAGTGGTTGGAGGTGATGAGCCTGGGCCATCGACGAGCGCTCGCGGATTTGATCTGGCTTCGCGCACTCATCTACTTCGGCGACGAGTTTGCGAACAAGGGCGCGGTGAAGCACGTGTTCAACTACGGCGACTCGATGCTCGCGCTCGACCCCGACTTCAAGCGAGTCTACTACTGGGTTGGAATGGCTGGCGTCTACACGCCGACCGGCAGCTCGCCCGAATTCATGGAACGCGCAGTCGACGTGCTGCGCCGCGGCGCCGAGCGATTCCCGAACGATGGGGAGCTCGCCTGGGAAGCTGGAGCGACGATCAATTACGAGCTCCTCCCCCAGCTTCCGAAGGACGATCCCAACCGCGAGCGGCTCAAAGAAGAGGCGAACGACTACACGATGGCAGCCGCGCGCCTTGGTGCCGGACCTGCGTGGCTGGTCATGACCAACGCGACCTCGCTTCGAAAGCTCGGGCAGACCGATCGGGAGCTCCGGCACCTCGAAGAGATGTACGCCATCATTCGCGACCCAAAGGTGAAGGCTCAAATCGAGATTCGCCTCTCCCAGCTGCGAAACGAGGCTTATGCCGAGGCCTTCCGAAGCACGAACGAGGAGTTCGAAAGGCGGCGTGAAGAGGAATTCCCGTATATGCCGTCGACGCTCTATTTCTTCGTCGCGGACCCCATCGACATCACCATCGGCCTCGAAGACCCGAGCTAGGCTCTTGCCAAACCTGCGGGTGGCTCGCACAGTCTCGCGGCTTTGAGTCGTGGCCGTCCGAGATTGAGCCTCATCGAAGTGGGGCTCGTGCTCTGCATCGTCGGCATCGTGCTGGCCGTGTTCGTACCGACGTTCGTTCGCCGGGTGCGCATCAACAAGATCAGCGAAGCTTCGGAGCTGCTTCAAGAGATGAGCGACCGCGCATCTGCCTATTACGCAACTTCGTGGGCCGATGGAAAGCGATTCTGTCTTCCGCAAAGCGCGGGACCGACACCCACGGTGCCGACGGTCGACTCGGCAGAGATCGACTTCGCGGCCGAGGAGCACACCGGCCACGACACTTGGGAGTCGCTTGGCTTTCAACCGGATCGCCCCGTGCGCTACAGCTACAGCTTCGTTCCGAGCCACCACGGCTGCGATCTCGTCGGCGACGGAGATCTGCGATCGGTCTCGTTTCGAGCCGAAGGGGATCTCGACGGCGATGGGGTGCGCTCGGTTTTCGAACGGCGCGCGACAATCGACGGCACTGGCTTGAAGCCGGCGGAGACGCTGCACGTTCACCGGCGCGTCGAGTGAGGGGTCGGTCGCAGGCTACTTGGAGCGTCCAGCCGCGATCTGAGCCTCGGCATTGACCAGGGCGGTCGTGATCTCGCCTGACGCTCGGCGAAGCGCCGGCGGCGTGCCGTCGCCGAAGCGATCGGGGTGCAGGTCACGAACCAGCCTACGGAGCGCGACACGGGCATCGCGGCCTCCGGCGCCTTCGGGAAGGTCGAGAAGCGCATGGGCCGAGGCCTGGCTGCGGAGCTCTCGACGCTTCCGGAGCAATAAGGGATACGAGCCGGTGGCCTTGGGCGACGCCGCACCCAGCAACTTGAGCATCCAGAGAAACCGATATCCGGCAAGGCCGCATCCGGGTTGCGCGGCAAGCTCCTCGGCGGGCAAGCCCTTGCGAAGCCAGAACAAGACCGAGGCTTCCTCGGCCCGTAGATCGGCCCCGCGTACGAGCGCGTCGCCAACCGACGTGAGATGATAGGCCTCGTTTCCCAGCTGCGCGCGTAGCCCCGCCGCATCGACGCGGGTCACGGCAGCGCGCATCGCCTGCAGGGCGAGGAATCTGGCCTGCGCCGGTTCGCGGAGCCTCCATCCGTCTGGCGCGGCAGCGGACTGCATGAGGCGCAGCACCAGCCCGTCCCACTCACACATCCCGAGCAGCCGCTCGAGCACCTGCCGATGGGTGACGGCGACCCGCCGATCGACTGTCGCGCCGATGAGCTTTCCCGAATCGAAAAAAAACGCGGCGCGCCGCCCCTCAGCCTCGACGTGCAGGGTGCCGCTGGCGTTCGCTCGGTCGAGACCGATCAAGACCCGGCAAACGGTCGTCGCGCTGGGAAGCGTTCGCACGCACTTCGAATATGCGATCCGCCGAGCGCTGGCCAGTTTTCAGCGTGACGCCGCGTAGCGGGGGTCGCCAGGGCGTAGCGCGAGGGCGTTTCGGATTTGCGCGAACCTCGCGGACACCGACGTCGGCGCAACCCCGTATCGACGCGCTACCTCGGCTTGTGTGCACCCTGGACGCTGCTCGACGACCGCAATCGCATACTCGAGCGCCGCAGCCAAAACCTCGGGCTTGGTGACGCGAAGCTCGCAGTGCGCCTGCATGTCGGACCACAGCTGCGTTGCGCGTTCGATTTCGTCGCGCGAGTAGCCAGCTTCGCCCATCTTGAGCTGGACGGTTTCGGCAACTCGATCGGTTGGGGGGCGGCGGACGGTCGCCTTGGCCCCAGCGGTGTCGACGGCACCGGCTTCGATCCAATCGACAAGCCCTTGGTGATCGGGATTGCAGGGGCCCTGCTCCTGGGCAAGCTCCGCGAGCTTGAGGGCTTCGTCGAGATCACCGAGACGTGCCACGCAGTGAGCCAAGGAGCCGATGATTTCGTCATGCTCGGGCTCGAGCTCGTACGCGCGGCGAAGATGCGGATATGCGCCACTCGGATCGTCGAGCGCGACATCCATCAAGTGGCCGAGGTTGTGGTGGTACCAGGGCGTCTGCGGAGCGATGCTCGACGCTTCGCGATACGACCGGACGGCAACCCGATAGTTGCCGAGCAGCGCATGGCAAAGGCCCATGAGCGCGTGAAGGATGTCGTCCTCGGCGCAGTGGCGAAGCACGCGCCGCAGATGCAGCGCGGCCTTCCAAGGGTTGTCTTCGAGGTGAAGCTCCGCCAGGTGCCGATGGGCGAAGAGCGAAGCCTCGCTCCCCTCGTCCGCGACGGACAGCAATTGGGTCAGCAGACCTGCAGCGCGCTTCGACGACGCCTCGAGAGCTTCTTCCGCCTGCTCCCAGAGTTCTTCGATCGTGCTTGCCCCACGTCCCATCTGCACTCGTATAGCTGGTCAATTTTTCGAACGCAAGACTCGTCAGCTGTGCGCACGCTCTTGGAACGCGTCGTTTGCGGTTCACGGCACGGGTATCACGCGTGTGTTAACCACCCGCGAGTGACGTTCGGGCTCGGCGCATTGAAACTGCGCATCATGCGGGCTTGAGGTATGCTTGGGGGGCTCGACCGCTCACACGTCGAGGGATAGCGAAACCATGATGCCCGATGAAACCGACGAAAACGCTTCCGAGTCCGCCGATTCGAGCGAACGAGAACGTCGCTGGTCCGAAGGTGTCCTTCGCGACACGCTCCGAAAAGCCGTCGAGAAAGGCATCGAAGCGGGCGTTGGGACGCTTCGGAGCGCCGATAGCGCCCTTCGCGGGGTCACCCAGGACGGCAAGCTCCCAAAAGAGCTCATCGGCTACGTCTTCGCGTCGGTTGACGAGACCAAGAACGCGTTGGTTCGCACCGTCGCCAAAGAGGTTCGAGATTTTCTCGAAGCCACCGATATTGCTGGCGAGTTCTATCGAGCACTCACGTCCCTGTCGTTCGAGGTCAAGACCGAGATTCGCTTCATTCCCAATGACGCAGGCGGTGTGCGGCCCCAGGTCAAGGCTCGCGCGGTGCAAAAGCGCAAGCGGCGAGGGGCCGTCGTCGAAACCGAGCCGATCATCCCGCCCGACGATTCCGCTGGAACCTGAGCAGCATGACCGCGCCCGGGACAGTGTACTTGGTGGGTGCCGGCCCCGGCGACCCAGAGCTGATCACCAGGCGTGGGCTCCGACGGCTTCGAGAAGCGGACCTGGTCCTCTACGACGCCCTGGTCCACCCCGACCAACTCAGCGAGGCAAAGCCGGACGCAAAATTGGTTTTCGTTGGGAAACGCGCCGGCCGCGTCAGCCAACGGCAGGCCGAGATCAACCGGCAGCTCGTCGAGGCTGCGCGCGACGGCAAGACGGTCGTGCGGCTCAAGGGTGGGGATCCTTATCTCTTTGGGCGCGGCTCGGAGGAAGCCGAGTTGCTGGCGTCCGAGGGGATTCCCTTCGAAGTGGTTCCGGGAGTGCCCTCGCCGCTCGCCGCAACCGCGTACGCTGGCCTTTCGTTGACCCACCGGGCGCTCGCCTCGAGCGTGGCCTATGTGACGGCTACCGAATCCGTCGCAAAGGACCGCGCCAGCCACGACTGGTCAAAGCTCGCAACGGCCACGCAGACGCTCGTCATCTTCATGGGGATGCGCAAGCTCGACTCGCTTGCGACGCTCCTGATTGAGAATGGGCGCCCCCCCGATACGCCGGCCGCCGTCGTCCAATGGGCTTCGCTTCCCACGCAGCGCACCGTCGTCGGGACGCTCGCCGACATTCACCAGCGTGCATCGAAGGCCGGGCTCGGCTTGCCGGCGCTCACCATCGTGGGCGAGGTCGTGCGCCTGCGGAGCAGGCTTCGTTGGTTCGATACGAAGCCGCTGTTTGGGAAACGCATCTTGGTCACCCGTGCCGTGCACCAGGCCGGGTCGCTTGCGGCGATTCTTCGTGACGAAGGCGCACAGCCGATCTTGGCCCCGACCATTCGGATCGCGCCCGTCACCGACCGCGCGCCGCTCCGTGATGCCATCGCCGGCCTGCACCGCTACGATTGGATTCTCTTCACGAGCAGCAACAGCGTCGAAATCGTGCTCTCGGCCATCGAAGAGGCCGGCCTCGACCTCAGGGCTTTAGCGGGCGTCAAGGTGTGCGCCATCGGCGACAAGACGCGGCTGGCGCTGGGCTCGCGCGGAATCGTCGCGGACCTGGTTCCCAAGGACGCGCGCGCCGAGGGTGTGATCGCCGAGCTCCGTCCGCTACTCGCCGAGGGGTCGCGCATCCTGCTTCCCCGCGCAGAGATCGCCCGCGAAGTCTTGCCCGATTCGCTTCGAGAGGCCGGCGCCGAGGTCGATGTGGTCGCCGTATACCGAAATCTTTCGCCCTGGCCCAAGGACGTCGAACGCATTCGAAGCCTCATCGACCCAAGCGAAAGCGACGCGGTCTTGTTCACCTCCTCGTCAACCGTGGAGAACCTGTTCGAGCTACTGGGGCCGGACGGCGCCGATCGCCTCGGGGCGCTCGACCTCTTTTCGATCGGCCCGATCACCACTCAGACCGCCGAGCGCCTAGGCCTCGCGATCGCGGCCACGTCGGCGGCACAGACGATCGAATCGCTGGTCGAGACGGCCCGCGCGTACTATGCCCCGACCGGAGATGCGGATGACTAAGATCGCGTGCGGGGCGGGCCTTGGGCTGCTCGGCCTCATCGTCTCGGCGTGTGGTGACCCGTGTGGCGCCGCCGAGGATCGGCTGGTGCCGCTCACCGAGCTTCCCTGCAACATGACCAGCGCGGAAGGCGTCTGGGAGTCGCACCCCTTCCCCCCGATTTCCGATGCACAATGCTACTGGCTCGAGTTCAGGGGGTGCAGCGAGTATCAAGTCGAACACCCGCTCGGCCGAGCTCCAATCCAGGTCCTGGGGTACACCTCCTTCGACCAGAACGGCAGCTTCTCGACCCCGGCCTCGGGCAACAGCTTCGTCGTTCAGGACGTGAGTGACTCGTCGGTGACGATTCGTAATGGACAGAATCAGCTTTTCTACCTGAGGCTCACGCTCGACTGACCCCCCTAGCGCATCCGCCGGGCCGGCCTTAGGTTGGGACAATCCGCCAGGGATGTCGGACTGGGCTCTGTCGGAGAAAGCGCTAAAATAAGGAATGGCCGACAGGTTCGACAACGATGCTGGGACCATCACCGAGGTCAAGCCGCAAAAAAAGCTCAAACGCCCGCGGCTCTTTCGAGTTCTTCTACACAATGATGATTACACCACCAGGGAGTTTGTCGTTCACGTTCTGCACAGCGTGTTTCACCTCGGGGAGCAAGCCGCGATCCGCATCATGCTTCATGTCCACCACAACGGCGTCGGCGTGGCAGGGGTGTTTACCCGCGAGGTCGCAGAGTCCAAGATCCAGCGGGTCGAGCGATTGGCGCAGGAGCACGAGTTCCCGCTCCGCCTGACGATGGAGCCCGAAGAAGAGGAAGACACGTAACCATGGCTGGCCCCGTCATCGACAAAGAGCTTCAGGAGACGCTGCGGAAGGCATTCGACCGTGCGGGCTTGATGCGCCACGAATACGTGACGCTCGAGCACCTGCTCCTCGCCCTGACCGAAGATCCGAATGCCTCCAAGGCGCTGCGCGCCTGCGGCGCCGATCTTCGACGGCTGCGAAGCAAGCTCGAGGAGTTCATGCAGGATCGCTTGTCGCGCGTCCCAGAGAACGTCACCGTAGAGCCTCGACAAACCCTGGCGGTCGAACGCGTCCTGCAGCGCGCCGCGATCCACGCGATCTCCTCCGAGATGAAGACCATCGACGGGAGCAATGTCCTCGTCCAAGTGCTCAAAGAGGACGAGTCGTTCGCGGCCTTCGTGCTCCAAGAGGCCGGGGTCACCCCGCTCGACCTCAAGCGCTACATTTCTCACGGCGTCGGGACGGACATCGTCCCGGGCGAAAGCGAAGGCTACACCGACGCCGACTTCGATGACGACGAGGAGGGCGCCGCCCCAGGCCGCGACCCGCTCGAAGCCTTTGCCACCGATCTGATCGCCGAAGCCGCCGAAGGGCGCATCGACCCTCTCATCGGGCGCGACGCGGAGCTCGACCGAACCGTTCAGGTCCTGTGTCGGCGCCGCAAGAACAACCCGGTGTTCGTCGGAGAGCCGGGTGTCGGCAAGACGGCCATCGCAGAGGGGCTTGCGCGGCGGATTCACGAGGGGAGCGTGCCCGATATTCTCGGCGAGGCGCAGATCTTTTCGCTCGACATGGGCGCGCTGCTCGCCGGCACGAAGTTCCGCGGGCAGTTCGAGGAGCGTCTCAAGGCGGTCATGAAGCGCCTTCAGGAAATGGACAACGCCATTCTGTTCATCGACGAAATTCACACCATCGTGGGAGCGGGCGCAACGACAGGCAGCTCAATGGATGCGTCCAACATCCTCAAGCCGGCGCTGGCGTCCGGGAAGCTCCGTTGCCTCGGCTCGACGACCTATACCGACTTCAAGCACCTAGAACGTGACCGCGCCCTCGCCCGGCGCTTCCAAAAGATCGAGGTGCACGAGCCCAGCGTCGAAGACACAATCGAGATTCTCAAAGGCTTGCGCTCGTACTACGAAGAGCACCACGACGTAAAGTACGACGACGAGGCGATCGAAGCGGCCGCGCAGCTCGCCCAGAAGCACATCGTCGAGCGCTTCTTGCCGGACAAGGCCATCGACGTGATCGACGAGGCGGGCTCGCTCGAGCGCATGCGGCCCGAAAACGAGCGCACCCATCGGATTACCGTCACCGAGATCGAGCGGGTCGTCAGCAAGATGGCCCGCGTTCCGGTCGAGTCGGTGAGCGCGAAAGAACGTGACCAGCTCCGGGAGCTCGGCCCCGAGCTTCGCAAGGTGATCTTCGGCCAGGACGAGGCGATCGACAAAGTCGTGAGCGCGATTACCTTGGCGCGCGCCGGGCTGCGCGCGGACAACAAGCCGATTGGCTCCTTTCTGTTCGCGGGCCCCACGGGCGTCGGGAAGACCGAGCTTGCCCGGCAGCTCGCGCGCGTCATGGGCGTCGAGCTCCTTCGCTTCGACATGAGCGAGTACAGTGAGCGGCACTCCGTCTCGCGGTTGATCGGTGCGCCTCCGGGGTACGTTGGTTTCGACCAGGGCGGCTTGCTCACAGATGCGGTTCGCAAGCACCCGCATGCCGTGCTGATCCTCGACGAAATCGAGAAAGCGCACGGAGAGCTCTTCAACATCCTCTTGCAGGTGATGGACCACGCCAAGCTCACCGACAACAACGGGCGCGAGGCAGACTTCCGCAACATCGTGCTGGTCATGACCACGAACGCTGGCGCATTTGAAGCGACCGAGAAGGTGGTGGGCTTTGCGAGCGGCGACGAACCCAAGGACTTCGCGACGGGGCGCGCCAAGCAAGCGATGGAACGCATCTTCACCCCCGAGTTCCGCAACCGCCTCGACGCGGTGGTGTACTTCAGCGGGCTTCACAAAGAGGTCATCCGAAAGGTCGTCGACAAGGAGGTCGCGCTGCTCGGCGAAATGCTCGCCGAGAAGCAGGTGCGGCTCGAGCTCAGCGAATCGGCGCGAGACTGGCTGGCGGAGCACGGCTACGACCCGCAGATGGGCGCCAGGCCCATGGCCCGCCTCGTCGAGCAGAAGCTCAAGAAGCCGCTGGCCGAAGCGATGGTTTTCGGCAGCCTGAAGGAAGGCGGCAGGGCGATGGCCGAGGCCAAGGATGGCGACATCGTGCTCAGCTTTCACGACACCAACGCGCCCGCGGGCGAAGCCTAGCGGTCAGGCGCCCCCATGCGTGCCGAGCTTGCGCTAGCCTTCGGTGTCCGCTGATGCCCGTGTATCTTCTCGACAAGGAGCTCGCCTTTCCCCCACCCGAGGACGCCAACGAGGAAGGCATCGTCGCGGTGGGTGGGGATGTATCTCCGGACCGGCTGCTCGTCGCCTACCGCCAGGGCATCTTCCCCTGGCCCGCGCGGGGCTACCCGTTGCTCTGGTTCTCGCCCGATCCCCGCTTCGCGTTGTCGCCCCATGGGGCTCATGTCTCCCGGTCCTTGCGAAAAGTGATCCGAAAGGAACAGCTCCGCGTGACTGCGGACAGTGTCTTTGCCGAGGTCATCGACGCTTGTGCGGCCATGCCGCGTCCCCACCAGCAAGGCACGTGGATCACCCCAGACCTTCGCGACGGCTATCTCGGGCTTCACGAGCTCGGGTACGCGCACAGCATCGAAGCCTGGCGCGATGGCGAGCTGGTCGGTGGGCTGTACGGGGTGGCGGTCGGGCGAACGTTTGCCGGCGAGTCGATGTTCGCCACGGAGCCCGATGCCTCGAAGGTCGCCTTCGCTACACTGCTCGGCCACCTTGCCATGTGGGGCTTTCGAATCGTCGATTGCCAGGTGCATACCGAGCACCTGGCGCGTTTTGGTGCGACGATGTGGCCTCGCGAACGGTTTCTCCGCGAATGGCGCGCGTCGGTCGATGAACCCAGCGTGCTCGCGCCATGGAAGCTCACCCTTTCTCCGCAAGAGGCGCTCGAACGGCTGAAGCCTGACGGATGATACCGTCCGCGTGTCAATCGCAACTGCGGGGAGGCCTCACTCCGGTGTGCGGAAGACAATCGTCCCCAGGTCCGGCCCTAGGACCGCGAGCGGGAAGACCCCGTAGACCTGGAGCTCGCCTTGGAGGCGCGCCTTCTCGGTGTAGCCCGCTGGCGAAGCGGTGAGCGCCTTGACGCGAGAGACGGGGTCACGAACGAGGGCATCGACCTCGGGGGGCGTGTCCCAATGAAAGAGACGGTTGCCCTTGTATAGGTAGACCCAGACCGGCGCCCCTGCCTTTTGTTCGACGCGGAACTGACGGCTGAGCCGCTGAGCGAGGCGCGACAGGGGAATGCCCGCAAGGACGGCACCGACGACCCTGCCATCCCTCACGGACGGCGCCGCGAAGAGAATCGACCAGGACGAAGGCGCGTTTGGATCCTCAGCGTAGAACTCGCCGAGACCGGTCGAGGCGGTTCCGCCGAGTGCCTGCGACACGGGCTCGAAGCGTGACTTGAAGTCCTGACCCTTCATGCGGTCCGGGTCGCGGTCGCGTGCAATCACGACACCATCGAGGCCGACGGCCGCCAGAAACGACATCGGCGACGCGACGAATTCATCAATACCTCTCTTGGGTTGCTGGAGAATTCTCAATGCGGCTCGCACTTGCGCTTCGCGCTTCTCGGGATCGCTCACCGAGAAGCCCGGAGCGAGCTTGTCGGCCGCTTTCACGACCCCGGCCTGATGGTTGGCCAGGTCCTGCTCGACCAGCGCCTGCACGCGTGGGTAGTCGACGTCGCGAAGCTGGGTCCGCGTTCGCTCGACCGCCGCGCTGTTTTCGCAGCCCGCGAGAAGCGCAAGGCCCAGGAAGAGAAGGATCGGGCGAGGCATGCGGCAAGTGTAGCAGGGTCAGTGCCAGTGCCCCTGCTACACTCCCCCCATGTCAGAGCCAACCCCCGCCCTCCGCTCCGAGCCCTCCCCGTCCGAGAAGATCAGCGCCCTCGATCTGCACATGATGCCGCGTGACGAGCTCCTTGCGCTCTACCACGAGCTCGAAGCGCCGCCCTTTGAAGAAATGCACGGGGAGTTCGCCGCGAGGCTGCTCGACCAGGGAACTGCGCGGGACTACTTGCTCAGCGCGTTTGCGTTGAACGTGAAGGGCCGATGGCTGTGCAAAGCGTTCGAGCCCACGGGACCCACCGAAGGACACGGCTACAACAGTTTCATGACGCCCCGGGGCGTGAAACGGTCCGCACGCATGCGGACTCGCCTCGGCCCCTCCAAGATTCCTGGCGACACCAAAGACGCCTTCCACCTCGAGTACGCCGACTTCAACAGCTTCCAACGAGGCGGCCCTGGCGGAGCGCTTCTTCACACCATGTTCGACGAGGTGCGCAAAGTGGGCCCCCGCCTCTACCTCGGCATCGGCCGCACCGGCTTCACCGAAAAGGCGCGAGCCGAGCTGCACCCGTTCACGCTGGAGGGCCCAGTCGCTCCATTCGTCAAGCGCTGAAGGCTACTGTCAGCGTGAGCTCTGGTGTCCGAGAACCCCAACCGAGGGACATCGCCTTGGCTTTTTGCTGGACCCGTGCTTTCCTGAACCTCCGTCTCCGCTTCCCGGTCCCTTTCGGAGCCGATCCATGCCCTCTCCCCCGTCCAGAAGATCCCTCGCGCTGCTGTGCCTAGGAATCCTGGTCGCCTGCGGGAGCGACGACCGTCGGCAGGCGGATGCGTTGGAAAGCATCGAGCTGAGCGCGATCATCCAGAGCCTTGGGCCGTTGCCCGAGAGCGTCGAGTACTCGGTCCGCTGCCTGGGTGACGAAGACTCGACCGCGCCCGGTGAGGTCAAGCTCGATGGAGAGCTCGCACCCGCAAAAAACCGAGACATCAAGACCGGCATGTTGGACGTGCCGCGAAGCGACACATGGACGAGCTTCATCGACCTCCCTCCCGGTTCGTGCTGGATGCAGGTACGCGGCCATGACGACGACGGCGAGGTCATCTGCACGGCACAGGTACCCTTCTCGGTCGTTGCGGGCACGGCCACCAGAGTCGTCGTGCCGCTCTCATGCCCGTCAGCCGGTCTTCCGCTCTTTCCAGAAACCAGCTTCAACGTTTGCCCCAACCTGCTCGCGCTGAGGTGCGACGAGCTGGACCCGCTGCAAGCGTCGACGTCCTGCTTGGTGAGCTTCCTCGACTGCACCGGCGATGGCACCCCCGATGCCTCGTGCACCATCCGTGGCGACACGCCGGGCGCGCGCATCGAGGTCACCGACACGATCGTCGCAGACTTCTTCGTCGAGTGCGTCCCCCCGGCGTCCGGTGGCATGCCGGGTGCGACCATCACATGCACCGCAGTCACCTCAGACGGAGACCTCGACTGCGACGTGAACCGAGTCGTCACCGTCGACTGCCCAGATCCGGAACTGTAAAGGGGACAACACAAGCGCGGTTCGGTGTACGTCGCCGGATCGACACTGGCGCTGGCGCTGCAGCTACCGGGGCGCGGAAAAAGGCGCGACACGGGGCTGCGTCGAACGGGGCGCCTTGCAAAGGTGGCCGGAGGGGCTTGGGGCCTGGGGCCACGCAAGGCGCCCCTCGGAGCTCGCGCCAATCGGGGTTGGTTGCTGTCTTGCCGATTGTCACTCACACGTCGACTCCGCCCCATATCGCGCCTTTTTCCGCGCCCCTCCCTACGGAGACATGTCGAACCGCGTCGCTCCGTACGGAGCCATCAAGACCAGTTCCCCAACCCCCCAAGCCATGCGCGGCAGCGCGAGCCCGAAGGGCGAAGCCCGGCGCGAACGCGCCGGCAAGGCGGAGCGCAGCGACCGCCGCGCCAGGGAGGATTACGGGTGGGGGTGGGCGGGGCGGTGCCAACAAGCCGCACCACGCAGCCCACCCAACGCCCCGACCTCCCAACACCCGCGGCAGCACAAGCCGTACCGCCCCACCCACCCAACGCCCCGCCCCCCAAGACACCCGCGGCAGCGCAAGCCCTTCGACCGAACCCCGTGTTGCGCGTTCTTCCGCGCCCCGGTTCTTACCCGCCCGAGCAGAAATGCTCGTAGTCGATGTAGTCGGTGATGGTCGGATGGTCGCCGCAAACCGGGCAGTCTTTGTTGCGCCGGAGCTTGAAGGTGCGGAACTGCATTTGGAGCGAGTCGTACTGGAGGAGTCGCCCCACCAAAGGGTCGCCTCGCTCGAGCACGATTTTGACGGCCTCGGTTGCCTGAAGCGTGCCGATTGCTCCGGGAAGGACACCGAGGACGCCGGCCTCGGCGCAGGATGGCGCCAAGTGCGGCGGCGGCGGTTCCGGGTAGAGGCAGCGGTAGCATGGACCGTGCCTTGGCCAGAACGTGGTGACCTGCCCGTCGAACCGGAAGATCGAGCCGTGCACGACCGGAATGTCTTTCCACACGCTGGCGTCGTTGACGAGGTAGCGGGTGGCGAAGTTGTCCAGGCCGTCGACGATGACGTCCCAATCTTGATCGAAGATTCGATCGACGTTTTGCCGCGTGAGCCGCTCATTGAACGCGATGACGTTGACGTCTGGGTTGAGGTTTTCAATCGTGCGCTTGCCACTTTCGACTTTGGACTCCCCGACGCGATCGAGGCCGTGCAAGACCTGGCGTTGCAGATTCGACTCGTCGACCGTATCGCCATCGACCAGGCCGATAGTCCCGACGCCTGCGGCCGCGAGGTACAGCGCCGCCGGAGATCCGAGCCCACCTGCGCCGAGCAGCAGCACACGCCCTTGCAGCAGCTTCGCTTGACCCTGCTCGCCCACCTCCGGCAAGAGCAGATGGCGCGAGTAGCGATTGAGCTGTGCGTCGGTGAACGCAAACGGCTGGGTGGTGGGGAAGCCTTGGTCCTTCCACTGATTGAAGCCTGGGTTTGCCGACTCGACGTTGTTGTAGCCGAGGTCTTGGAGAACTTTCGCCGCGAACGCCGATCGGATGCCGGCCGCACACATGGTGACAATCTTCGCGTCTTTGTCGGGCAGCCTCGAGCCCGATTGCATTTCGAGGAAGCCTCGCGGAATGTGCAGCGCGCCGGGAACATGGCCTTGCCGCCACTCATCCTTCTCCCGAACATCGACGAGGATGACGCCCTCGCCCGATTCGAGGCGTTCCTTCAGGTCCTCGAGAGAGACCTGCCGGATGGCGGCCTTCACCTCTTGGAGCAAGTCAGCATATGTCTTTGCCATGCCCGCCAATATGTAACTTTAGGCGGTTTCGTCAAGGCTAACGGGGCCTTAGCCCCTATACTGTGGTTTTCACATCGGTTTTGTCGGGTATTGCTTTCCTTGGCGCGAGGGCTAGGCCGCCGACCGGACGATGCCTTGGTCCACCGCGTAGTTGGCCAGGGTGCTCTTGAGGCGCTTCCGCCCCCGGTGAAGGCGGGACATCACGGTGCCCACGGGGCAGGCTAAGCGCTCGGCGGCGTCCTGGTACGAAAGGTCACCCAGGTCGACGAGCTCCACGGCTTCGCGGAACTCGGGCTTCAAGGAACGGAGCGCGGCGAGCACTTCGTCGCTGAATCCATCGTGCGCCGATCGAGCCTTCACCGATGCCAGGCCGCGAAGCTCTTCGAGGGCTTCGCGCTCGCGCTTTTTCTTTCGATAGTGGTTGATGTAGGTGTTGAACAAGATGCGCCGGGTCCAGGCGCGTGCGTTGGTGCCAGGGCGAAAGCTCGCGCGCGCTTGCCAAGCGCGAGCTAGGGTCTCTTGCACGAGGTCGTCGGCAAAGGCGGTGCCGCGAGTCAGTCGGAGGGCGGTCCGGGAAAGCTCGGGTACGCAGGGCAGGATTTCTTCGTTGTATTGTGCTTGGGTCTTCATTCAGGCGGTCTCCACCCCCGATTTCATTGCAACCCGGATGCCACCCCGAAAAACCCAAACATTTCGCGGAAGGCGCGCAGGCCGAACCGCCAGCTTGTCCGTTCGCTGACACGGTGTCGTGTCAAGCTGTCCCCTAAGCGTCCGCACAGGTCGAGTCAGCCCTGGAGCTGGGCGGCCAACACCGCGGGGACCGCGTCGGCGACTTCGGACGCGATGAGGCCTCGGTCACCGACCGCGGCGGCCTCACCGGCAAGGGCGTGCAAGAGCGCTCCGGCAATGGCGGCATCCACCGGGGCAACGCTCATCGTGAGTGCCCCGACCACGCCGCTCAGTACATCGCCTGTTCCTGCGACCCCGAGGGCCGGAGTTCCTTCCGCGCAGACGCGAATCTCCCCCGCGCCGGCGACGATACTCCGTGCGCCTTTCAAGATCACGACCTGCCCGGATTCCTTTGCCAGCGCCTCGGCAGCGCCGTATCGGTCGGCTTGAACGTCCGGGGTCGAGCGCCCGAGGAGGCGCGCCGCTTCGCCTGGATGCGGGGTGAGGATCCTGGGTCCGGCGGCGCCTTTGAGGGAGTCGAGCCCCTCGTCTGCGAGAAGGGTCAGGCCGTCTGCATCGACCACGACGGGAACCGGGGCGTGCATGGCGAACGCCAACACCCACGCACATCCAAGCGCATCGAGCCCGAGCCCCGGCCCCAGGACGACGGCGCCCTTGCCTTCGCAGAGCGCCTCCACGGCGGCTTGGTTGGCTTGCTCGGGAAGCACCGTGGTCATCAGCTCGATGACTTTCTCTTCCAGCGCCGCGTGCGAATCAGGGCGTGCGCCGATCGTCACGAGCCCCGCGCCCGCACGGAACGCGGCTCGACCGGCCAGCACGGCTGCGCCTGTCTTTCCCGGTGCGCCGCCGATGACGAGCAGGTGCCCGTTGCTGCCTTTGTGCGCGTCAGCGGCGCGCGGTGCGATGAGCGTGCCAAGGTCTTCACTCGTCCACAGGCTCGCGGCGGTCGAGCCCGTGATTGGGATCCCGATGTCGGCGACGCGCACCGCGCCGGCATGCTCGACACCGGGGTACTGGTGAAGCCCACGCTTGTGACCTGCAAATGTGACGGTCAGCGACGCCAGTGGTGCGACGCCGAAGATGCCGCCCGTATCCGCGTCGAGCCCGCTTGGGAGATCCAACGACACCAGCGGCACCGGGGCTACATCCATTGCTGCAATCGCCTCGGCATAGCCGCCGGTGACCGGCCGATCGAGACCGGTGCCAAAGAGACCGTCGACGATCAGCGTCGCGTCCTCGAGGCGCGTGGCAATCGACTGCGCGTCGTCCGGGGACACCTCCACGGCCTCGACGCCGAGCACGCCAAGCAGAGTCCAATTGACTTGCGCGTCGCCACGTAGCCGCGACGCATCGCCGACCAGCACCGCGAGCGGCCGATGGCCCAGGAGCGTCAAACGGCGCGCGATGACCCAGGCATCGCCGCCGTTTTGACCCGGCCCTCCGACCAGCGTGACGCGGTCGAGGCGCTCGCCGAACAGGTCGCAAATCACATCGCACGCGCCGCGGCCGGCATTCTCCATCAAGACCAGGCTGGCGACCCCGAGCTCGTCCATGGCTGCGCGATCGACATCGCGCGACTCGTTGCGTGTGAAAAGCCGCTCCACGTTCGGATTATGCCTTTAATTGCCAGGGGGCACACCTTATGCTTCGCCCATGGATGCGAAGCCCTCTTCGGAGTCGTTCACCGAGATGACCGAGCTCGTGCTGCCCCAGCACACCAACGCCATTGGCACCGCATTTGGCGGGGTCATCATGAGTTGGATCGACATCTGCAGCTCGATCGCCGCAAAACGCCACTGCGGCAGCGTCTGCGTCACGGCCCGAGTCGATGCTCTGGAGTTCAAAGCGCCCATCAAAGTCGGGGATGTGGTGAGCCTGACCGCGCGCCTCAATGCCGCGTTCACCACCTCGATGGAAATCGCCGTACGCGTCGAAGTCGAGCATGCGGTGACCGGGGCGCGCTCCCTGTGCGCCGATGCACGGGCGACCTTCGTCAACCTCGGCGACGACGGGAAACCCTGCCCCGTCCCGCCATTGCTCACCCAAAACGAAGACGAGCACCGGGTCGCTGCCCAAGCGGCCGAGCGCCGCGAGCAACGCCGTGCGGCTGAACGCTCGGCCTGAGCCGGCCACCTTCCCTTGGCAAGCGACAAACCATGCCCCTTCTTCCAAGAGCTCACCTTTTTGAATTCAACGATCGCGACTGGGTTCCGGCGAGCCTGCGAGACACGATCATCGAAACGCTGAGCCGTTCGCTCGACTGGGGTGGCTTCCTTCGGCCGCTCGTGCCCGTGATGGACGACTTCCTTTCGGCCGCCGGAACGCTCGACGTTTTGGACCTGTGCGCCGGCGCGGCCGGCCCTGCCAAGATCCTTACCGAGGAGGCGGAGCGCATTGGGATCCGCGTGCCGCGCTTTTTGATTACCGATCTGTTCCCGCGCGTGCCGATTTGGACCCACGCCCGGGCCCGACATCCCGAGAGCATCGATTTCATCGCAGAACCCGTCGACGCCACGCGGATTCCCGCCGCTCTCTCCGACGGTCGCGCGCGTGTCATCGTCAACGCCTTTCATCATTTCCCACCGCAGCTCGCCGGCGCCATCCTTCGCGACGCGGTCGAGAGCCAAGCGCCGATCTTCATCTCCGAGTCGTTCGAGCGAGACCCAAGAGGCGCCTTACCCCTGATTCCCATCGGAATCCCCTCGCTCCTCGCAACCCCGCTGCTCTCACCGCGAGACCGGCTCGCCAAAGCCGCATGGACCTGGCTGACCCCAATCGCGCTGGCCGCCGGAACCTGGGACGCGCTCATCAGCACTTTGCGCATCTACTCCCAGCGAGACCTCCTCGAGCTGGTCTCGCCCTTTGGCCAGAGCTACGAATGGACCTACGGAACTTACGATTATCCGTTCGGAGGACGGGGCTGCTATTTTCAGGGCCTCCCGTCGAAGGCTCGGCCCTTTTCATCGGAGAATCGGGACGAACAGCCGCGGGCAGCTGCCCGGCGGACCAACGGATCTACCCAAGCGACCGCGAGGAGAATCATGGACGAGGAACAGACGAACCCGGAGGCCGTAGCGCAGGCCCACAACGGCGCCGAGGCACTGCCGACCGCCCCCGAGGTCAACGCCAAGCGCCAAGAGGCCACGGTCGAGCTTCAGCACGAAGTCGAGTCGCTCGAGCAGACGTCGACAGCTCCGGAAGACCCGCTTGCCGCCTCGACCATGAAGAAGAAGGCGCTTCGCCGCTACCTTCGTGAGCAGACCCTCAAGCCCTATCAAGCCGAGCTGATCAAGATGCAGCAGTATCTCGAAGAGAGCGGCACTCGAATGGTCATTCTATTCGAAGGGCGAGACGCGGCCGGCAAGGGCGGCACCATTCGCCGCGTCACACGCTACATGAACGAGAAGCACTATCGTGTCGTCGCGCTCGGCAAACCCACCGAGCACGAGCGCACCCAGTGGTTCTTCCAGAGGTACATTCAGCATTTTCCGCGCGCTGGCGAAGTCGTTCTCTTTGACCGGAGCTGGTACAACCGGGCGATGGTGGAGCCGGTGTTCGGGTTCTGCTCCGAGAAGGACTACAAGAACTTCATGCGCGGCGTCACTGGGTTCGAGAAGGATCTCGTGCGCCAGGGTACCGTCCTCATCAAGCTTTACTTCAGCGTGACCAAGGACGAGCAAAACCGGCGTTTCGAGCGCCGCAAGGCGGACCCGCTTCGTCAGTGGAAGCTGAGCGAGGTCGATGTGCAGGCCCAAGAGCGCTGGGACGAGTTTACCAACGTGAAATACGAAATGCTCAAACGCACGCACACCACGCATGCGCCCTGGAAAATCATCCGCTCGAACGACAAGCACAAGGCGCGGCTGAACGCCATCAAGGTCATCTTGAACTCCGTACCCTACGAACGCATGGACGAGAGCCTCGATTTCGTCCCCGACTCCGATATCGTGATCTCCGGCTCCAGAGAGCTCGAGAAGATGGAAGCGCAGCGCCTCCGCGCCGGTAAATTCCTGGTCTAACAGCGGGCGGTCGGCGCTTCAGTCGCGATCGCGATACCGCGCGTCGACCAACGCACCCACGGCGACCTTGGCGCTCGAACGCTCGTAGCCGTAGACGCCGACCAGAACTTGAAGCGCCTGCTGGGCGGCTTCCCGCTGATCGTCCTCGAGCGTGTCGTCGTCTTCCATGAGGGCGACGATGGCTTGCCCGATCTCGCCCACCTGCCCACGGCGCTCGTCGAAGTACGCTTGCCGCAGCTGCTCGATGTAGCGCGGGAACAGTGACTCATAGTCGACGTCTTGGTCGGGGTGGTCGATGGCCCAGGAGGCGACGCCGCTCAAGAGCTCGTTGCGAAACGCCTCCGCACCGTCGGAGCCGAGCTTCTTTTCGACGCTGGCCATCAAATCGAGGTCCGCCTCCTCGTCCTTGCCGGTCACGGGGTTGAAGACACGCTCCTTCTTCACCCATTGCGCAACCTGCGCCACGTAGCGGTCGAAGAGCTGGAGATGACTGTGCTCGTCGATGAGGCCGCTGGCCGCGCGAAGCTCGCCCTCCACGATGTCGAGCCATCGCTCTCTGACCACATCGACGAACGCGCTGTGGTCTCGATAGGGGCCGTCGGTCTGCTCCTTTAGGAACTCGTAGTCGTCGCGCTCACAGAACTCGGTCAGACGATTCAGGAAGCTGACCGGCGACACGCAGGGCTCTTCGAAGCCCGCGGCGGCGTCGAGCAGGAGCATCCGAATCTCGCGCGGCGAGGCCCCGTTGATGCCCTCGTAGTCCGACGATGCGCCGCCCTGGGCCTCCACTTCGGCAATGCCGCCTGCGAGGATCTTCGATTGATCGGCTTCCAAGCGCGCAGGCACCAGGCCGTCGGACAAGAGGTCGGCCTTCTCTAACGGGGTGAGCGAGGCGGCGATGGTCCCGAGCTCGCTGTCCGAAAACCGCGACGCATCCGGCCTGCGAAGGCGAGTCAGCACTGACCAGAGCGCCGCCACATAGGTCGTGTGGGGAGCGACGTGTTTGGGGATCTGCGGGACGATTTGGCCGTCGTAGATTTCGCGCTCGCGGTGCACGTCGAGCAGATACGACATGCGAATACGAACGATACGGCCGCGGAAGGAGTTGAACTCCGGATGTTGGCGAAACGCGCTCAGGTGAAGCTCGTTCGAGCTTGCAATCATCACGGCGTTGATCGGCAGGTTCGACATCTGCAGTGACACCTCGCCGTTCTCAATCGCCAACAGCAGGTACTTCCAGGCTTCGAGCGGACGCTTGAGCAAGTCGCTGAACTCGACGATGCCGCCGGAGGCGTCGACCAGCTCGCCGTAGGGCTCGAACAGCGTCAGCGCGCTCAAGGAAGCGGGGAGCGATTCAATGGAGTGGTCCGCGGTGATCTGGCGCTCCGAGGCATCGACCGACATTTGCGGGCCGATCGTGACGGCGCCGACCCGGTAGCGTCGCGAGATGTAGAACCGCTCGACTTGGATGTGCGCGAGCACGCGGTCGAGGTCGCCGCGGTACGCAGTCAGCAGCGCCTGAAAAATCTGCTGGTTCTTTCGCGCGAGCTGGCCGGTCCACACCCAATCGGGCGCCGCCTCCGAAAGCCCGCCCGACTCATAGACCCTCGCAATCAGCTGCTGTCGCACGTCGCGCGGCAGCAAGAGCAGCGGGTGTTCCCGGACCGAGCTCTGGAGCTTGGCGATGATGCGATCTTCAGGCAGGTGCGCGAAGGATTCGCCCGGGCTGAGCTCGTCCGAAGCCGTCGTGAAGCCGATCCCCCCTCCCTCACGCGCCCGAGGGAAGATCCACGAGAAGCGATAAAGGGCGCCATCATCCGTGTCGGAATAGGCTTCGAGCCCGCGCATCAGGCAAGCGGCGAAGGTCGACTTGGCGCTGCCGTTGGGCCCATGGAGCAAGACCAGCCGGTTCGCACGGCCTTCCCTCTCAAAGCCGTCGAGGATTCGGTAGAACGACTCTTGCGCGACTTCATGGCCGGCGAGCCGATCTCGCAGCATCAGCTCGGCTTGGTGTCCGCTGCTGGCTTGCCCAAAGTCGAGGTCGAAAAGCTTCCAGCGCCTCGGGTTCCCGCTGGGTAGCTTCACTTCGTGAGAGCCGAAGAAGTCCAAACAGTCTTTGAGGTAGCGGCTGGAGTCGCGTGTGTAGCGACGGGGGTTGTCCTCAACGAGCTCTAGGTACTCCCGAAACGACAGCACCCGCTTCTGCGCTTCAAACCGCGTCTTCACCTCCGCGCGGATTGTTTCGAGTGCCGCCTTGAGTCCCCCCTCGCCCATCTCACTCCACCTTGAGTTGCATCGCCACCGTTCGCTTCTCGAGGATACAGTTTTCTTCGGTGCACATGGCAAAGGAAACGTCACAGGTCACTTCGTGTTCCCCTGCTGCGGAGGGCTCGACCCCCGCGAGGAACCGGACCTTCTCCTCGCCGAACTCCTTCGCGTCATCTTTCACCAGCTCGCTCTTCTTGAGCGCAACGCCAGGCGCGGCCTTCAGGTCGACCCGGATGGGGTACTCTTGGTTCACATGCCAATCACCACGGCCTTCGAGCGCGATCTCGACCTCGCCAGTCTTGCCAATGCGGTACCCGCCCTCCGACGGAGCGACCGCGAGCAAGAACGAACCAGTCTCGATGCGTGGGCCCGCGGGCCCTTCGGCCCTCTCTCGGACGACCGCTTCCCCGGCGGCTTGCTCGTGCTGGTGCTTCGAGTGGTCGTGCGCCCCCGCCTTCGGAGACGGCGCCCCTCGTTCGCAACCGGCAAGGCCTACGAGCAAGGCAAGAATTGAAACTAGGTACCCCATACGCATATTCATCACTCCGTGCTTAGTCTACGACGTAGGTCGAGGTTACGTCGAACTCCAAGCTATGGTTCGACGACCTCGACCTCGGTACGCTCATCTTTCATCGGGTGACGAAGGAAGTAATCGATTTTCTCGCGGACCGCGTCTGAATCCGGCGAGAGGTGCCAACGGGCGATCGGCTCGGATGACTCTAGATCGGCAGCCCATTTGAGGAAGACCACAAACGCGCCTTCGAGCAGCCGGTCCTCGTTGACGCGTACGGTCTCATAGCCGGGCTCGTCGTCGCCCACGCGGAGCACGAGCTCTTTCGACGAGCTGCCCTTGAGGCGATTTCTCACTTTGACGGTGAGCCGGTAGGACGACCGCCGGGTGACGAAATCGGAGGAAAGCGAGTCCACGCGCACGACCGCAATCAGATCCGCACGGCCCACGCGGCGTTCGAACGCGCCGGTCCACTCGCCTTTGACGATGACGGGGGCGTCGACCAGGTCGACCGCGTTATCGAAGAGCGGCGCGTCCGACGGGCGGAAGTCAGGCGCGGGCATGTTGGACGAAGCCGCGGCACATCCAACCCCCCAACAAGCGATGGCTGCAATCAGCACACGCACGGGACCAAGCTTAGCACGCCCGGGCTGAAGCGAACGCCGACTCGCCAAGCGGCGTCCCCCACAGCCTGACCAGGTCTTCGGGGAACGGGGCGGTCAGCGTAGTGGCTTCGCCGGTGCTGGGATGGGTGAGCTCGAGCTCGTGGGCATGAAGGGCCTGTCGGTCGTGACCGAGCCGCTGCAAGAGCTCGTCGGTCATGCCGGTTTCGATGTAGTCGAGAAACGGCTGCGAGCCTTCGGGCCCGTAGAGCTTGTCGCCGATGATTGGAAAACCAATCGCGCTCAGGTGAACCCGGAGCTGGTGCTGCCTCCCGCTCTCGGGCGCAAGCGAAACCAGCGTGGCGCCATCTCGACGTGCAACGACGCGATAGCGCGTCACCGAGGGATAGCCCTCTCCTTCGGGGGTCACTTCCATCAAGATATGCAACCCCTCCTTGGCCCGATCCATCGGAAGCGCGATGCGCCCTTCATCTTCGGGCATCACCCCGCGCACAATGGCGAGGTAGCGCTTGCGGACGCGGCGATTCTCGAAGGCGATTTTCAGGGTACGCTCCGAGGCCCGGGTGCGGCCGCACACCAGCAAGCCGCTCGTTTCGCGGTCGAGCCGGTGCGCGATTTGCGGAGCGTTCTCTCCAAAGCGCTGCTTGAGCAGATGCGTCAGCGTGTGCTTGTGGTACGACGCCGACGGATGCACGGGGAGCCCGGCAGGCTTGTTGACCGCGAGCACGGCGTCGTCCTCGTAGAGCACATCGAAGTAGAGCGGGACGTCGGGCTCCGCGAAAGGAGGCCGCACGAGGACCACGAGCTCGCCGGTGCGTACACGCTCGCTTGCGCGGCGGCGGGTTCCGTCTGCCCGATAGGCGCACGCCCGGACGACCTCTTGTGCACGCGTGCGAGAGAGCCGCGGGATTCGATGCTGGATGAACCGGTCGAGCCGCTGGCCCGCGTGTTCCGGCGCCACGGGAAACGTCAGGATGATGGAGGCCGGATCGCAGCCCGGCGGGAGCGGGGCCCGTGGACGTCTAGGCGGCCTTGACAACCTTACCCGAGCGAATGCAGCGCGTGCAGGCCGAGACTCGGCGGATTTCGCCATCGATGAGCGCTCGAATCGACTGCAGATTGGGCTGCTGCCACTTGCGGGTCTTGATGTTCGAGTGGCTCACCTTGTGAGCTTTGTGGCGGTTCTTACCGCAGAAATCACATGTCTGTGCCATGGTCGGTCTCAGAGTCCTTAGGGAGCCGCGATGTAGCATCGCTGCTAGGGGGTCGCAACAACGCGGCCTCGCGCCGAACGCCAATCAACGATAAAACCAAGCAGAATGCGAGTGGCGGGCGCAATCACGGGGCTTTTGGTGCTCGGGACCTTTGTGATTCCAAGCACCTACGGGCCAAAAAGAGAGACCGACTCAGCGGGTCGAGAGGCGACGGGACCAGGGATGGTCTCTCCCGAAGAGCTCGACCTGGGATCGGCCACGTTGTCGGGGCGAATCTACGATGAGCGCGGCGCTCCGCTCGATGGGGCGATCGTCTCGCTCGCGGGCAGCGGCTTTTGGCCGGCTCGCTCGGTTCGGAGCGGGTCGGACGGGCGGTTTCATTGGGCCGAAATCCCAGCTGGCATCTACGAGCTTCGGGTCTCGAAGGGGGCGCTCGTTGCACCGGCCGTCGAAGGGCTGATCCTGGACCCTGGGGCCAAGCGCGCCTTCGGAGTGCAACTCGTGCGCGGCTGGACGGTCGCAGGTCAGGTCATCGACGCGCAGACCGGCCGCGCGATTGTGGACGCTGAAATCACGGTGGCCTCGGGCGCGCTTGGTCTGCACGCGCGGCGCGCGCGAAGCGACGGACGCGGGCGGTTCGAGCTCGCGGGCGTGGTTGGCGACGAGCAGAGCCTTTACGTCGAAGCGGAAGGGTATGTGACCGGGGGGCCGCTCCGGCAGGGCTCCTCGGATCCTTCGATGACCATCCGGCTCGGGCGCGCCTCGACGATGGAAGGGCGGGTCGTCGATGAGCGGGGCATGCCTGTGGAGGCGGCGCTCGTCCGTGCGTTTGGCGAGGGGCAGCTCCGCGATGCAATCCTCGGTACGACCGAGTCACTCGGGGTGACCTCGGGTCCGGTGCCACCGATCTCGGCCGCCGCGAGCGGAGCCCTGGCCTACGTCAGCCAGGTAAAGACAGGCCGGGACGGACGCTTTCGACTGACCAAGTTACGGCCGGGGCCCTACCGAATCGTGGCGAGCCACGACGACTTTGCCCCCGCCGAATCCGAAAGCCTTCAGCTCCGGGCCGGGGCCGCGCGCGGCGACATCGAGCTCGTCATGCGACCGGGCGCTGAGCTCGCAGGGCGCATCGTCGATGAGCGCGGCGACGGCCTCGAGGGGATCCCGGTCGAGCTTCGTAGCGCCGCAGAGGGCCTCCCGCGCATGTCGGTGACCGCGAGGGATGGCTCATTTTCGTTTCGCGGCGTGCGTGGCGAAGTCAGCGTGACCGCCCTGCCATACGACCTCCCGCCGGTGCGCGAAGATGTGGCGATGGGCGAGGACGCGCTCGTCGCCGTTGAGCTCGCACTGTCGAGTAGGCTCTACACGCTGCGCGGACGGGTGGTCGACGAGCGAGGCTTCGGCGTCGGCGGCGCGCTGGTCTCCGTCTCGTCCAAGAACGCGAAGACTCCGGTTCGGCGGAGCGCGAAGTCCGATCCCGATGGGACCTTTGCGGTGCCCGCCCTCCCCGAGCCGCCCTTCGCGCTCGACGCCGCGCACCCTGCGTTTAGCTCCACAAAAATCGGCTCCATCGACAGGATCGAGGATGTCCAAGTGGTCCTGTCCGCAGGCGTTACCCTCCTCGGCGAAGTTCTGGACGACTGGAGCAACGAGGGGCTTCCGGGCGTCCGCGTCCAGCTCGAGGGACCTGCCCAGCTCGAGAGCAAGACCCGAAGCGACGGCACGTTCGTCATTCGGCGCGCGGCCACCGGGACCTATGAGGTTTCCTTTTCACATCCGGACTACGAAACGCAGACGCAGCGCGTGGTGCTCGAGCCGCCGCGCTACGTCGGCCAGCCCCAGGAGCTCGACCGGGTTCGATTGCAGCCCGGCGGGTCGATCGAGGGGCAGGTGCTGGATGCCTACAGCGAGCCCGTCCCGAGCGCAGAGGTGGCCTGGGGCGACCCGCCCCTCTGGCGGCGCGCAAGCCGGTCTGATACCGACGGCCGGTTCGTCCTGCGCGGAGTGCCGGCGGGCTCGGTCTGGATCTGGGCGCGGCATCCGGTCGCCGGCGAGGACTCGAGCGATTCGCCCATCGCGGTGCGGCCGGTCGAAACCTCGACGGGGAACTTCGTCCGCCTGCCGGGGTCCGTTGCCGAGTGACGAAAGCCAGCTTCGCCCGTATTCTACGATGCGATGGGCGAGTCTTGGATCCGAAACATTCGCGATGCCGGCGACATCCTGAAGCGCGCCCGCAACCCGGCCGAGCTCGCCAAGGCGTTGCTGCCCAATCAATGGCTCACACGTAAAGTCCTCAACGACGACCCGGCCGCGTCCTCGGCGGCGTCTCCAAGCGAAATCGCCGAAGCCCTCCGCAAGCTTCGGAATCAACTGAAGGCCGAGGCGCTCGATGCAAACGGCCAGGTCGACTACACGAAGCTTCGCGCCTCGCCGACCTTCGCCGCGATGAAGGCCACCAGCGGGCTGCTGCAAGCCATCGATCCCGGGGACATGAGCGATGACGATTCTCGGATCACCTTTTGGATCAACCTCTACAACGTGCTCGCCATCCACGGCGTCCTCGAGCTGGGCATCCGCGAGTCCGTGATGGAGATCCCGTCGTTCTTCGGCGTCGTCGCGTACCGGGTTGGCGATTTCGTTCTGACCCTCGATGAAATCGAAAACGGCGTCCTGCGCCGCAACGCGCCGCACCCGGCGACCGGCGCCCGGCTGTTCGGCGACGACGACCCCAGGCTAGGGCTCTGCCCTTCCCACGTCGACCCGCGAATTCACGCCGCCCTCGTCTGCGCATCGACCAGCTGCCCGCCCGTCGCCTTCTATGAAGCATCAAATCTAGACGAACAGCTCGACCTCGCCTCCCTCAACTACGTCGCCGCGGACGTCGAGGTCGACGATGCCCTGCGCGTGGTTCGACTGCCCATCACGTTCCGGTACTACCAGAGCGACTTCGGACGCATCCAAGGCGTGCGGATTTTCCTGCTGAAGTACGCGCAGGGTGAGCAGCGGACGGCCTTGGAAGCCGCGTTCGAGGCTGGCTACCCGGTGGATTACCATCGGTATGATTGGTCGTTGAATTCGATGGCTTGAGAATTCGACTGTAGTTGGCGAGGACGCTGAGACTTGATCCAGCGTCAGTGCCAGCGCCAGTGTTAGCGTCACTGCCCGGTCAGTTTCCCGCCGGAACGGGCGCCCAGCGGTCCCCTTCCTTCCAGACGCGCCCTTCCCGCTCGAGCTTGATCAAATGCGCTTCGATCGACTGCAGGGCCAGTGGCCAAAGGGCCTTCGGCGTGTCGGCATATGCGCTCGCCACCAGGTGCCTCGGCCTCGATGCCTTGCCGCGCGCTTCCAGTGCGTCTACGACCTTGCGCTCGCGCATCAAGCGGTGCTCGATGTAGAAATTCAAAATCGCCTGCGGCTGCTCGATGAGCGTTCCGTGGGCGGGAAGCAGTCCGGCCGGCTCGAGCTGCGACATCTTTCGAAGCGACTCCAGATACAAGAGCATGTCGCCGTCGGTGGGCTCGACGATGATGGTGCCAACTGAAGCAACCATGTCGCCGGCAACCATGATGTTGCTCTCCTCTTCGATGAAACACAGATGACCCGGCGCATGCCCCGGTGTATGAAGCGCAGTCAACGCGGTGGGCGTGGGGCCGTCGAGCTCAATCCGCTCGCCGTCTTGAATCAATCGGTCGATTTCGACGATGCCGTCGAGGCGCTGCGCCGTCATCGCATGGCCCCAGAGAGGGAGTTGGAGGCGTTCTCGCAGCGCCATCGCCCCGCCGACGTGGTCCGGATGATGATGGGTGGCGAGGATCGCCACGGGCTCGACGCCGCGAAGCCGCGCAGATTGAACCCATTGGACCATCAGGTCCTGCTCCTCGCGATACGGCGTCGCTGGCTCGATGAGGACGGCCTCCCCGGTGCCGATGAGGAAGGTGTTGGTGTGCGTCGCCGGCGGCAGCGTTGGCGTGCGCACCGGAAGCATTTCGATCGTCGGCACGACCGTCCGAACGCGATCGGCGACGGAGGCTGGGCCGGTTGTTTTCATGACCTAGCCGCTTACGAGCTCGAGGTCTTCGAGGTCGAGCTCGTGCTCGGGCGCCAAGGCGTGAATCATCGAGACCGGGCCGCTCGGGTAGAAGCGATCGCGCGGCTCGTCGAGCAAGCACTCGACCCGGCCGTCGTCGCGTAGGCTCGGGTCGCCGAGCTGATGCATGCAGACGCGAACGATCGACTTCACGGTTTCGAAAACGCCCCAGCCCTCCTTAGCGCTCGCGACGAGCTCCGGGATGCCCTCCGGCACGCCGAGCCGCTCGCCGAGCTCATCGACGTCGAGGACGCCGTGGAGATCGCGCTTGTTGTATTGCACGACCATCGGGATTCGATCCGGGTCGATGCCTTGCTGCCGGAGGTTGTAGTCGAGGTTGCGGATTCCGTAGTTGTTGCCCTCGATCGCCTCCGCTTGGCTGTCGATGACGAGCACCACGCCGTCGGCGTTGCGAAGCACCATCCGGCGCGTCGAGTCCTGGGCGATCTGCCCCGGGACCGAGATCAAATGAAGCCGTACGTCGTACCCGCGGAACTTCCCGAGCTGCAGCGGCAGAAAGTCGAGAAAGAGCGTTCGCTCCGCTTCGGTGTTCACCGTCACGAGCTTGCCGCGGCGGTCCGGACGAGTCTGTGCGTGAATCGTTTCGAGGTTGGTGGTTTTCCCCCCGAGCCCCACCCCGTAGTAAACGACCTTGAGCGTGACTTCGCGCTGCGCGTGGTGGACCAGCGGCATAGCTCGGAACTACCTGGGTCCCTGGCAGGCGTCAAGAAGCCGGCACAGCGGAGAAGCAATCATGATCCGTCCTCAGCCGGCGTCTTCTCGAACCGCCGCGTTGCGTTCCCAGCGCTCGACCGCCGCGCGTGCGCTGGCGTGCTCGGGCGCCGACAAGTCCGGATCGCTCCCAATGATGCGATCGGCCAGATCTCCGGCGCGCTCGAGCAGGGTCCGGTCCTGGGCCAAGCTCGCAAACTGCAGGCCGCTCGCCCCCGATTGGCGGTACCCGAAAAGGTGACCGGGCCCCCTCAGCTCCAGGTCGCGTTCGGCCAAGACGAAGCCGTCGTCGGTCTCGCACAGCGCCTGGAGCCTCGCCTCGGCCTCCTCGGACATGGGCTCGGCGAAAGTGAGGAGGCAAGCGCTTCGCTGACCCGCCCTGCCCACGCGCCCTCGAAGCTGATGCAGCTGCGCGATCCCAAAACGCTCCGCCTGCTCGATCACCATGAGGTTGGCGGCCGGCACGTCGACACCGACTTCGAGCACGGTGGTTCCAACCAACAGCTGAAGCTCGCCTTCGGAAAACGCGCGCATCACATCGCGCCGCTCCTCGCCCGACAGACGTCCATGGATTTGTCCGACGCGTTCATCCCCAAACTGTGCCTTCAGCTCGACCGCGGTTCGGTCGACTCCCACGAGCTCGTCCGACGCCGAGATCGCAGGACACACCACGAACACTCGCCCCCCCGCCTCGAACGCACGTGCAACCTGCCGAAAGACCGTGTCGCGTTTCGAGCGCGAAAGCATCTTGGTGGTCACCGGGATCCGCCCAGGTGGCTTGGCCTCGATGCTGGTCAGCTCGAGCCCCGCGTAGAGAACCAAGGCAAGGCTTCGAGGGATTGGCGTCGCCGTCATCACCAGCAGATGCGGCCGCCCCGTCGAGCCCCGATTGCCGAGGCGAAGCCGCTGCGCGACGCCGAAACGGTGCTGCTCATCGACGATGACGAGGCCGAGGTTTGCAAACCGCACCTCTCCACTGAGGAGCGCATGCGTTCCGACGACCAGATCCACGGCGCCCGTGGCCAAGCGGTCCAGCATCGAGCGCCGCTGGTCCTTGCTGAGCGCGCCAGTCAGCACGCCCAGGCGGAGCCCCAATTGCTCGGCAGTCGGCTTCAGGGTTTCCGCGTGCTGGTCGGCCAGAAGCTCGGTCGGCGCCAAGAACACGGACTGCGCGCCTCCCGCGTGGACCTGCGCACAGGCGACCATCGCCACCGCGGTTTTGCCGCAGCCGACATCACCTTGAAGCAAGCGGCGCATCGGGGCTTCGCTCTGCAGCGCCTGGCTGACCTCCCCGACGGCCGACTTCTGCGCAGCCGTTAGCTCGAACGGAAACGCTGCCGAGGCGGTCGTCACAGCCGGCTCGATCGCGAACCCTTGCGCAACACCACCCCGCTCGGACGCCCGCCGCAGCCGAAGCGCTAGCTCCCATAGCACCAGCTCTTCCAGCGCAAGCCTGCGCTGGGCGGGGCTCGGCGTATCGAGCTCCGCGTCGAAGGTCACCGGATCGGGAACGTGAATCGCCCGAAGCGCATCACCGACGGTCGAAATGCCGAGCTCGGCACGGAGCGGCGCCGGAATCAAATCGGGAACCTCGGCCACGGCACGGTCGACCGCCGCACGGATCGCCCGACGAAGCATCTTTCGACGCACACCTGGAATCTCGGGATAGCGCGGCTCGATGGCGCCCGCTGCATCGGCTCGTAGCGACTCGGGATGCGCGATGGTCGCTGTGCCCCGGTAGTCGTGAACCTTTCCAGCGACGCGAACCGTCTCGCCTTCTGCAAAGCGCTTTCCAAGCCCGGGGATCGCCCGAAACCAAACCAGCTTCAGCTCGCTGTAACCGTCCTTCTCGGGCGGACCGTCCTCCGGCTCGATCCGCGCCTCGAACCCCATGCGGCCGCCCCGAGGATACGAGCGCGCCCTTCGCACGACGCCCTCGACCACAGCGTACTCGCCGTCCTGGAGCCGGTGAATCGGCATCGGCGTTCGCTGGTCATCATACGCTCGTGGAAGAAGCCACAAGAGGTCGCCGATCGAAGCGTATCCACGTTCACGCAGACGCGCGCCCGTCGTCGGCCCGATGCCGGGCAGGGTTTCGACAGGATGGTCGAGCAGTGTAAGCACCCGCGCGCGTGGCCTCGAACCGAGGCCCCCCTCACTCCCAGCGAACGTCGCTGACCTCGTAGTTACGGACGCCACCCGGCGTGTGGACCGCCACCTCGTCGCCGACTTCCTTGCCCACGATCGCGCGCGCCACCGGCGACGTGATTGAAATCTTGCCCTGCTTGAGGTCTGACTCGTCGGGACCGACTAGCCGATAGGTGACGACCTTGCCGTTGTCCATGTCCTCGAGCTCGACGAAGGCGCCAAACTTCACTTTCTCGCCACCGAGGGTCGATGGGTCGATGACCTCAGCGCGCGAAAGCTTGTCTTCGATTTCGTTGATGCGCGCCTCGCACATCCCCTGCTTGTCTTTGGCGGCATGGTACTCGGCGTTCTCTTTGAGGTCCCCGTGATCGCGGGCGATCCCGATTTCTTGGGAGATCTTCGGCCGCTCCGCTTTGAGCGCATTGAGCTCAGCGGTGAGGGCGGCGTGCCCTTCGGGGGTCATCGGAACCCGTTCCATCTGACGGTCGTAATGTGTGCCCAGAAATAAGGCAACCAAAAGCTAACGCCTGGGCGGCCGGAGCGTCGCGAGCTCGCGATTGTGCGCGTGGTACTCCTGCAGGGAACGGACCGACGGTGGCCTCAAGCGCCGCGCTTCGATGGCATCCACCGCGGCGACGGCCGCCGCGAGCGTCGTGAAATACGGCACGTTGCTCAAGACCGTTTGGTGGCGCATCGAACGACTGTCCCGAATCGCCTTGGCGCCTTCAGTGGTGTTGACCATGAGGGCGATATCGCCGTTTTGGAGAAGGTCGACGCTGTGCGGCCTGCCCTCGCCCACCTTGTAGACGTTCTCCGCTTCGACTCCAGCGCGCTCGAGCACCTCGCGGGTGCCCTTGGTCGCAACGATGTCGAAGCCCAGCTCCGTCAGTCGGCGCGCCACCTCGGCGGCGGCAGGCTTGTCGTTCTCTTTCACGCTGATGAACACCTTGCCCTCGTCGGGAAGCTCGGTGTATGCCGAGAGAAGAGCTTTGTAGAAAGCGTCAGGGAAGTTGTCGGCGATACCCATCACCTCGCCGGTCGAGCGCATCTCCGGGCTGAGAATCGTGTCGACGCCGGGGAACTTGGCAAACGGGAAGACCGACTCTTTGACGGCGATGTGCTGGGGCACGATCTCACGGGTGTAGCCGAGCTCGCGAAGCGTGGCGCCTGCCATCACCTTGGCGGCGATCTTGGCAAGCGGCACACCGATCGCCTTGCTGATGAACGGAATGGTGCGCGAGGCGCGCGGGTTGACCTCGATGACATACACCGCGCTTCCGCGAACGGCGAACTGGACGTTCATCAGGCCGACGACGCCGAGCTCGAGCGCGAGCGCGCGCGTCGAGGAGCGAAGCGTGGCAAGAACCTCGGGCGGGAGTGCGTGCGCTGGAAGCGCCATCGAGGAATCACCGGAGTGGATCCCCGCCTCTTCGATGTGTTGGAGTAGGCCGCCGATGACCACGTCCTTGCCGTCCGAGACGCAGTCAACATCGACCTCGATGGCGTCCTTCAAGAACTCGTCGACCAGGATCGTCTGGGTCTCGGCATCAGCCACCGCTTCGAGCGCGACGGTCATGTAGCGCGCCAGCTCTTCCTGGGAGTGAACGATTTCCATCGCCCGGCCGCCAAGCACGTAGCTCGGCCGAACGACGACCGGGAACCCAATCCGCTCGGCCACTGCGAACGCATCCTTGGTGCCGTTGGCAATGCCGCCGCGCGGTCGGTCGAGGCCGAGCTTGGTCAAGAGCTCTTCGAAACGCTCCCGATCTTCGGCACGGTCGATCGCGTCGGCCGAGCTTCCGAGAATCGGCACGCCCGCGCGTGAGAGCGGCACGGCGAGTTTCAGCGGCGTTTGCCCACCGAACTGCACGATGACGCCGTCAGGCTTTTCCACCTCGACGATGTGCATCACGTGCTCGTAGGTCAGGGGCTCGAAGTAGAGCCTGTCCGAAGTGTCGTAGTCGGTGGACACCGTCTCGGGGTTGCAGTTCACCATGATCGTTTCGAAGCCCATCTCCTTGAGGGCGAACGAGGCGTGCACACAGCAGTAGTCGAACTCGATCCCTTGGCCGATTCGGTTCGGCCCGCCGCCCAGGATCATCACCTTCTTCTTGTCGCCGCCCGCCTTGGCCTCGCTGTCTCGACCCCAGGTCGAGTACATGTACGGCGTGAGCGCCGGGAACTCCGCGGCACAGGTGTCGACGCGGGAGTAAATCGGCTCGACCCCGTGCGACGCTCGCTTCGCGCGAACGTCGTTGGCGGCCTCGCCTCGTAGGGCGGCGATCTGCGCGTCACTGAAACCGAGCTCCTTCGCGCGGCGCAGCAAGGCTTCGGTGGCTGGCTCACCTGTCGACGCTTTCAACTGCTGCTCGAATTCGATGAGCTGGCGCATCTGTTCGAGGAACCAGACGTCAATCTTCGTCGCGTCGTGGAGGTCGTCGACGCTGAGGCCTACTCGGAGCCCATCGGCGAGGTACCAGAGCCGGTCGGCCAAGGGCGTTCGAATGAGATCGAGGATCGAATCACGAAGCTCCACGTCGGTGGACTCGGGCAACTCGCCCAACATCGGCTTTGCCGTATTGATGGCCTCTCCGGTCTCGATGAGCCGGCGAACCTGCGCCGCGAGGTCACGATAGTCGACCTTACCGAGGAGCGAGGTCAAGCCATCCCGGCCTGTCTCGAGAGAGCGCGCCGCCTTCTGAAGCGACTCCTTGAAGGTGCGCCCTATCGCCATGGCTTCGCCGACGGATTTCATTTGGGTCGTGAGGCGGGGGTCCGCGCCCGCGAACTTCTCGAACGCGAAGCGAGGAATCTTTGTGACGACGTAGTCGATGGTCGGCTCGAAGGCCGCGCTCGTCCCGGTGATGTCGTTTTGGAGCTCGTCGAGTCGGTAGCCGACCGCAAGCTTGGCTGCAATCTTGGCGATCGGATAGCCCGTGGCTTTCGAGGCCAGCGCGCTCGAACGGGAGACCCTAGGGTTCATCTCGATGACGATCACCCGGCCGTCGGCAGGGTTGACCGAGAACTGGATGTTCGAGCCGCCCGTCTCCACGCCGATTTCGGTGATGATCGCGCGAGCCGCGTCTCGAAGGCGCTGATATTCGCGGTCGGTGAGGGTCATCGCCGGCGCGATCGTAATCGAGTCGCCGGTGTGCACGCCCATCGGGTCCAAGTTCTCGATCGTGCAGATCACACCGAAATTGTCGGCCTTGTCTCGGATGACCTCGAGCTCGTACTCCTTCCAACCGATCAGGCTCTCCTCGATCAAGCACTCGTGAATCGGGCTGCACTGGAAGGCCCAACGAATCGCGTCCTCGAGCTCGGCCTTGTTGTAAGCCACGCCGCCGCCCGAGCCGCCCATCGTCAACGACGGTCGCAAGATGATCGGAAACCCGATCCGTTCGGCGGCCGCGTTGGCCTCTTCGGTGGAGCGAGCAACTTCCGCGCGCGCGCTCTCGAGCCCGATCTTGTCCATGGCGGCCTTGAATAACTCCCGCTCCTCGGCCTTGCGGATGGCTGCCACGTTCGCGCCGATCAGCTCGACGCCGTGTTTGTCGAGAACGCCTCGGTCAGCCAGCGACAAGGCGAGGTTGAGCGCGGTCTGCCCTCCCAGCGTCGGCAGAACGGCGTCCGGCTTCTCCCGTTCGATGATCGACTCGAGCACCTCTGGGGTCAGAGGTTCGACGTAGGTTCGATCCGCGAACTCCGGGTCGGTCATGATCGTCGCCGGGTTGGAGTTGACCAGGATGATCCGGTAGCCCTCTTCTTTGAGCGCTTTGGCGCCCTGGGTACCGGAATAATCGAACTCGCAGGCCTGCCCAATGACGATCGGCCCCGACCCAATCAGAAGGATGCTTTCAATATCATCGCGGCGGGGCATGGACTCAGTTCAACCTGGACGTTCGCGCGGGCTTACCAGAGGCCTTTGCGCCCCGCAACCGGGAATTCCTCAGCTCCGGAGGCGCGTGCGAACGGCACCGATGATGGCATCACCGCGTGCGCCCCGCGGGTGCAATCGGGCGCGGCGCGCGACGTCGGAAACGATCTCCAGCTCGACCCAAAGCACCATGCGCCGGGCCATCCGGGGGAATTTCCTGCCCCACTCGACAAAAAGAACAGCCCCCTCCTCGAGCAACTCATCGACGCCCAGCTCCTCCAACTCGACCTCGCCGGCGAGCCGGTAGAAGTCCGCGTGGGCGATAGGCAGGCGTCCCTGATACTGATGCAGCAGAGCGAAGGTCGGGCTGGTCACGGCTATCTCTTCGGGGACTCCGAGCCCATGAACGGCGCCGCGCGTGAAGGTGGTCTTCCCCGCGCCGAGCCCACCCTCGAGCCCGATCACGTCACCGCCCTCGAGCGCAGCCGCAAGCGAGCGCGCAAGGGCCAGGGTATCGTCTTCACTCTCGAGCTCGAGCTCCAGCATGCGCAAGCACTGTCACAAGACGGGGCCTGACGCACGCTCGCCCAGCTCGGCCTGGCTCAGACCTTGATTTGAATGCCCAGCTGCTCGCGAAGCCGGAAGTAGCTCTCCGAGATGCTGAAGAGCACAATCTCTTTGACCTTGTCCCGCGGCGCGAGGTCGGCCGTTGAATCCGATGCGATCTGCTGCGTCATGTGAACCGCCGTGTCGACGTCGTCGCACAGGAGCAAGCCAGCGCGAAGCGCCGTGATTTCGGCAGCCTGCATCCAGCGCTTGATGTCCGCGTGGCCTCCTGCATCGACGAACTTCCGAACCACCTGCTTGAGCACGTCGCGGTGGGGTTGATCAATGTGCTTGGCGAGTTGCTTCGCCGTCGATTCGACCGCCGCATCGCCGCCCCCCATGCCGACCACGCGCATGGCAGCCAGCAGGAGCGTCTTGAGCTCGGTATGCGACTGATACATCGTGCGGATGAAGTGCTCGCCGCGGTAGTACGTCAGGTGACGCCCGCAAACGAATGCGAGGTCGATCGGACGGTAGCCCGAGAGGAGCGTGTACCCCGTAATGATCGCAGGCGGGTTGCTCCGCGCCTCGTCTCGAAGGGCGCCCGAAAGCTCCTTCTGAATGAAGAGACGCACGGGAATGGTCACGTTGAGCAGATCCTGCGCCAACTTGAACTGCCGCGCGAGGGCGAGGCTCGGGTTGGCGAGGTCTTCGGGCTTGCGCTTGTGTAGGTTCAGCTTCTTGTCGGGCACCGCAATCGATGCGCGAACCACCGGGGCAATCACCTCCATGATTTTGGAGATGTAGATGTCCTGGTCGACATGCATCAGGTCCTTGACCCAGTTCTCGTTGCTGAGCCGCGCCGTCGGCCGAATCTCGCGATCCTGCTTGTACTGCTGGTAGAATTTCTGCTGCTCCTCGTCGGCCTTCTTGAAGTGCGTCAGCGTTCGAGCAATGCACCATGCCTTGTCGTAGGCGCGCGCATCGAAGTAAAGCTTGTAAAGGGCCCTGTAGGAGTCGAGCCGGTTCGGGTCGGACGTCAGAAGCCACTGGTGCTCGGCGATCGCCTCAGCGGTCTTCTCCGGCATCGTGGCGTAGAGCTCGGCGAGGATCTGGTGCTCGACTGCGTCGTCCGGCTTGAGCCCCGCAGCCATCTGGAACGACTCCGCAGCCGCGTCGAAGTTGCGCTGACGGTCACGGTAGATGATGCCGAGCGTGTGCCAGAGATTGTGCTCGAGGTCGGTGTTGCCCTCGTTGATGATGCGGTGAAGCATCTTGCGGTACGCCCGCTCGAGCGCCTTCCAGTCTTTCCTCTGGTTGAGCAGCTTGTTGACGGCCTCGAAGGGCTTGAGTTGGGTGCTGTCGAGGTCGAGCGCATCGTTGAACCGCTCTAGAGCCGCGTCTTCATCCTCCAGCTTGTCGCGCAGGATGACCCCGGTCGTGTACATGTACTTGGCCTTGGCCTCGTCGCGCTCCTCGAGCTCTGAGACGCGCTCGATCACGTCGATGGCCTCGGACCAGCGCTCGGCCGCCTGATAGGCAACGAGGAGCTTGTGGAGCACCACGTGGTTCTGGGGCTCGAGGTCCAGTGACTCCGTGTACGCCTCCGCGGCTGCGTCGGGGTTCCCGAGCTTCTCCTGCCAGAGGTCGCCCAGTTCGATCAGAAGCGCGGCCCGAACCGAAGGCTCATCCGCCACATCGAGGATGCGCTTCTTGTACTCAACCACCGAGTCCCAGTCGCCCTCGGCCGCTTGCAGGTCGACCATCGCTTCGAGCGCAGGCACGTAGTGCGTGTCCTCCTCGAGCGCCTTGTCGAACATGTTGCGCGCCTTCTTGTCCTCGCCCTGTTCACGTTTGACGACACCGAGCCGGTAGAAGACCTCGGTGATCTCGTCCCGGCCGAGCGAATCGCGCTCCTGAACCAGAATCAACTGGTGGTACTTGAACGCATCGTCCCAGCGCTCCGCCCGGAAGTACGCTCCCGCCAGGCCCTTGAGCGTCGCTGGGTCGTCGTTCTGGAGCTGGTAGGCCCGCTCGTACGCTCGAACCGCCTCCTCGGCGTTGCCGAGCTCGGTCGCCGTTTCGCCGAGCATCGATGCGAGCCGGTGCTTCTCGTCGTCGTCGCACTTGTCGCAACGCCGCACGAGTGTCTGAAGCAGCGGGAACGCATCCTCGTGTCGCTCCTGGGCGACGTAGGCGTCGACGAGCGGCAACATCGCATCCTCTTTGTCCGGGTCAGCGGCAAACGCAGCCTCGAAGGCCTGCACCGCCCCCGTCTCGTCGTCGAGCCTCTCTGCACGAATCCGGCCCAGCTCGACGAGTCGCGTGGCCCGGATCCGGTCCTGCTCGGTGTGCTCGACCTCCAAGCCCAGAGTCTTGGCTGCCGCGAGCCAGTCGCCGGAGTCGACGTGAATGCCTCGCATCGCTTCGAGCGACTTGAGGTGCCCTGGGTCCAAGTCGATCGCCGCCTGGAACTGCTCCAGCGCCGAGACTCTATCGCCGAGCTCTTGGTCGAGAATCCGACCCATCCGGTGCTTGAGCGCCACCTGGTCGTCCGGCTCGCTCACGACCGCCGCAAGCTGGCCCATCATGTCGAGCGCAGCAGCGTAATCTCCCTTGCGCTCGAAGAGCTTCGTCAGCGCCTGCAGGCTGATGAGGTCCTGCTCGTCGAGGTTGAGCGCGTTGAGATAGCTGTCGATCGCCATCTCCACGTCGTCCTTGTGCGCGGCATACACCTGCCCGAGGTCGCGGAAGATGCGAATGCGCTGCTCGGTATCCGTCGTCGCGCTGGCGTGACGGTCGAAGGTGCGCACCAGGTCGTCCCAGCGCTGCGTCGCCCGGTAGAGCTCCTCGAGCCGGCAGAGCGCCTCGTCGTGGAGCGGGTCGATGTCCAAGACCTGCTCGAGTCGCTCCGCCGCGTTTTCGGGCTTGCGGAACTCCTGCTGCCACATTTCGGCCAGCCGCACGAGAATCTCGATGCGCTCGCGCTCCGTCGCGACGACTTCGTACTCGCGCTCCAGAATCCCGATCAACTCCTGGTAGCGGCCCTCTTGCGCATACAAGCGCTTCAAACCTCGAAGGGCACTGAGGTCTGAAGGTGAGAGCTCGGCCGCCTTCTCGAAGTTCTCGATGGCCGCCTTCGGGTCGTTGAAGCGCTCCTCGTAGGCTTCGGCGACCTGCAGAAGCGCCGAGACGACGCTGTCGACGTCCTCGACAGCCTCGGCCTTGCGCTCGAGGATGTTCAGCAGCTTGTTCGAGCGTCCTCCCTCGCGGTAGATGCGCTCCAGCGCCTCGAGCGCTCCGACGTGCCGCTCTTGGAGTTGTAGCGCTCGCCGGTAGTAGTCCTCCGCCTCTTGCCGCATAGCGAAGCGGTCGTCGGCCAGGTCGCCCATTCGAACGTAGGTGTCGGCCTTGACAGCGTCGTCGTCGGTCAGCTCGACGAGCTTGGCGAGTGCCTGCGCGAGCTTGTCCCATTGATGGGTGGTTTCGTAGAGATCACCGAGCTGCCACCAAGCCTTGGCATTGCTCGGGTCGAGGGCACGAATCTGCTCGTAGTACGGAATGGCGTACTCGGGGTGTCCGAGATCCTGCCCGTACCACTTCGCGCAGCAAAGACAGATGGCGATCTGCGTGGCGGGCTCTTGCCCCTCCTGCAGCGCCGCATTCGCCGAGGTCAGCAGCTCGTTCCAGCGGTCACTCGCCGCGGTCACCCGCTCGAGATCGACGGCCGTGTTCGTGTTCGCGAAATCCTCAGTCCAGGCAATGTAGAGTGTGTGGTAGGCCTGCTCCGGATTGCCGAGCTGGTCCTCGTAGACGCGCGCCGCCGCACGCAAGAGCTCAATCCGCTCGTCGCGGTCCTCGGTCGCTTCGATGCGGGCCACATACAGGTCAATCAGATCGTCCCAGCGCTCCGCTTCCCTGTGGAGCGACTGCAGCTCGGAGAACGCGTACTCGTGCATCGGGTCGATTTCGAGAATCCGCCCGAAGGCCCCCGCTGCACCGTCTTTGTTCCCAACCTCGGCCTCCCAGACCTCGGTGACGGCGATGAGCTGACGAACCTTCTCGTGCGGGTCGACGAGCGCCTGCGCCCGTTGCTCCATGACTTCGATGACGTCTTCCCAACTGCCCTCTTCGCGATGAATGAGCTCGAGCGAGTCGAGCGCCTCGAAGAAGGCCGGATCGATCGTCAGGACGTTCTGATACGCGTCTACGGCATCGCCCGGTTGACGGAGCTCGCTGCCGTAGATGTGACCGAGCTGCATGTAGACGGTGACGAGGTCGGCATCCTCGAGCGTCGCCGCGCCGACGTCGATGATCCTCTGCAGCGTGTCCGCGCGCTCCCGAGACTGCCCGCCTTCCCGATGAATCTCGGCGATGCTGAACAGCGCGTAGGTGTTGCCCCGATCGATGTCGAGGACCCGCTCCCAGTTCTCGATTGCGTTGCGCTCACGCTCGAGCTTCTCGTACCAGACCCTCGCGAGGTCGGAGTACACCTGCACGCGGAACGCATCTTCTTCGGCGACCGCGGCCTCGCGTTCGAGGACGTCGACGAGATCGCGCCAGTTGCCCTGCGAAGCGTAAATGTCGCCGAGCGCATTGAGGGCTTCGGGATCCTCACCGCGAAGGTCGAGAACCCGCTGCCACAGGCCGATCGCCTTTTCGGAGTCGCAGAGCCGGTTGGACGACAGCTTGGCCATCCGTGCAAAGACGTCGCTCCGCTGGGAATCGCCAAGCGCGATGCTCAGCTCCTTCTCGAAGGTCGCGAAGAGCTCCGGCCAACGCTCGAGGTTGGCATAAATCGCTTCGAGAGCCTGAATTGTGTCCGCATGCTCCGAGTCGTGATCGTCGAGCAGCTTGTTGAATACCTCGATCGCCTCGTCGGTCCGGCCGAGTCGGTGGTCGAGCACGGTGCCCAGCCGGAAGTGTAGGTCGATCAGCTCCGAGCTGTTGTTTGAGCCTTCGATTCGCTTGCGAAGCACCTGCGCGAGCGCTCGATACGCCCCATGCTCGGTGTAGATGCGATCGAGCGCGCCTAGCGCGTTCGCGTCGTGATCGTCCACTCCGAGCACGAATCGATACGTCTCTTCGGCCCGCTCCATGTCGTGGAGCTGCTCCTCGTACACCTTTGCG
>JAOTXX010000141.1 GCA_029862185.1 Myxococcales bacterium | reverse complement strand
GCAGGGGGGGGGGTGGGGGCGGGGTGAGCGGGTTGGGTGGTTTGGTTTAGTTTAGTTTGGTTACACCGCCCGCCCACCCCCGCCCGTAGTCCTCCCTGCCGCGCCCCTTGCTTTGCTTGGGCTTGGCGGCGCGTTGCGCCGGGCTTCGCCCTGAGGGCTCGCGCTTCCGTGGGTGGGCTTGGGGGGTGGTCGTGAACGGCGGGCAGTGTCAGTGTCAGTGCCAGTGCCGGCGTGGGTGCCGGCGGGCGGAGAGGTGTGGCCCTGCAGGTGAGTAGCGTCGAGGATTACCATGCGTGGCGGCGCGGGGCGGAGGCCGTGGCTGAGCGGGCGGATGCGGAGGCGTGGCGCGCAGACCCCGAGTCTTCGGTTTACGACGCCAGGCTTTTGCGTGAGCAGACCGAAGAGCTCACGCGGACGCGCGAGGCTGGAAAGGCGCTCGAGCTCGTGCCCCTGCTCCGAGAGGCTCTGTACCGCCATCTCGGCGAGCTGGCGGACCCGCGGCTCTACGCGCGAACTCCGCTTGGGACCAAGCATCTGGTCGAGGCGTTCTACGAGGAGGCGCTTGCTTGCATCGCGTACTTGGCAGACCCCGATCAAACGGGGCTCTCCCCCAAGTTCACGCTCGCTGGTTTTCGAAGAGCCGCGCACATCTTCGGGCGATCGGCACTGCTGCTTTCGGGAGGAGCGACGCTCGGCTTCTTCCACCTCGGAGTCGTCAAGGCCCTGTCCGAACAAGGCCTCTTGCCCAACGTGCTTTCGGGCGCCTCCATGGGTGCCCTCATCGCCTGCGGCACCGGGGTTCGAACGGACGAAGAGCTCGATGCGCTCTTTGCGAACCCGCGCGTCATCCGGACCGATGCGCTCAAGCGTCTTCCCCCCAAGCGTGCAGCAAGCGAACGCGCCGTCTATGACCATGCCCGTCTCGAAGAGGTCGTTGCGAACAACTGCGGCGACTACACCTTCGAAGAAGCGCACGCACGCACAGGCCGTACGGTGAGCATCAGTGTTTCACCGACCCGCGAGCGCCAGAAGCCAAGGGTGCTTTGTCATTACACGACGCCCAATGTGCTGATGAACAGTGCAGCGGTCGCCTCAGCATCGATTCCCGGTGCGTTTCCCGGGGCCATGCTTCGCCAACGCGGTCCCTCAGGGGAACGCATCCCGTACATGCCGACCGAGCGGTGGATCGACGGCTCCCTCAAAGGCGACCTTCCAATGCGCCGCCTGAGTCGTCTCCACAACGTCAATCACTTCATAGTCAGCCAGGTCAATCCACACGTCGCGCCCGTTCGCCGCGTCATGGGCAAGCGCGGGATCGTCCCCGTCGTCTCCGGCGTGATCCTCTCGAGCGTTCGCGCACAGGTCACCCACCAACTCGAGCTCGCGCGGGATTTCACGAAGAGCACGCCGCTCTACAGCACGTTCGACGTCGCTCACTCCTTGGCCGACCAACCCTACGGCGGCGACATCGACATCCACCCGCGCCTTCGTCCCACCGCACTCCTCCGCGCCATGTCGAACATCTCCCACGACGAGCTCCTGAAACACATTCGGGAAGGCGAACGCGCAACCTGGCCGCTGCTTGCCCGCATTCGGGACCAAACATGTGTATCGCGCGCCTTGGATGGCGCGATCCGGCGACTGTCGTTCGTCCAGGCCGCCGATTCGGCTCAGGCGTCGACCGCCAAGTAAATCACGTCGTCTCCGACTTCAACGTCGAGGTTTGGTAACACGGCGTAGCAGGCTCGGCTCGCGCGAATTTCGGTGATGCGGTCGCGGCCGACGAGAGCGCCCGGCTCGAGTCGCTGGAAGCCGGTCCATCGGGCGCCGAAGTGGAACTCTTCGCTCGGCTTGGTGATTGTTTCGACCACATGCACGGTGCGCACGTCGCTGCCATTGGTCGGATGTCCGTCGTCGATGGCACCCGTCACTCGAAGGAAGCTCATCGCGATACGCCGCGCGGTCTCCGAGATCTCTGGATCATCGTGTGCGCCACACTCGACCGACAAGGCAGGAATGCCCGCAAGCTTGAGGAAGCCTATGATCACCTTGTCGGCGAGGCCATACCAGGACTGCACCAGGTACGCGATGCCGATCTGCTTTGCGATCTCGTCGATTGGCGCCTCGCCGTTGCTCACACCGAACGCCGGTGTTGGGGTTCTCGCCGAGTGAAGATCCAAAAATACGTCGAGCTCACCGAGGACAGCCTTGAGCTCGAGCGCGCGATGGTGCTCGTAACCCCAGGCCTCCTCGCGAAGAGTCTGGGTGTACAGGAAATCCCATACGCGGTTGAGATCATCGCCCTCTGGTGTGTGACGCAGCCCTTGCAAGGTCGCTTCAGGGTTTGCATGAACTAAAAAGATCGTGCCTTTGGCGGGCGCGAGGTCTCCGCTTTCGAAGGCCCTCGCGATTCGACGAATTGCCTCCGCCCCGCAGGGTTCGTTCCCGTGCATCGAGCCGCCCACGCCGATGTAGGGCTTTGGCCAATCGGGTGATGCCGAAATTCGCAAAACGCCTGGTTTCAACTCTTCGATGTACACAGTTCACTCTTCGTTTCGCGGTCCAACACATGCCGCGTCTGTTCGAACCAACGGTCCGCTTCGGCTGGGCTCTTGCCCACGGAAGTAATGCCCAGCTTCCCGAACTCGCTGAGCGTGCCCGTGAAGTGGAAGATCACACCCGATTCGGAGTCGGCCTGATAGTGCAAACCGTTCGCCGCGGCAATGTCCAGCAAGTCCTCAATGAGCAGGCCGCGGTACATTTTCGAACGCATCGAGTCGGTCGCGACGTAGAACTGCGGCTCTCCGCGGGGCGTGAGGTAGAGGCCGACGTCGGGATCGTATCGGCCGTCGGTCAGCATTCGAAGAAGCATCATGGGATGGGTCGTCCCGCCCAAACGCAAGTTGGTTTCGATCGCGTAGTGCTTCCACGCGCCGTCGGCGGCTTGCACGCAGATGAAGTCGACGGCCAGACGGCCGACCGCGCCCTTCTTTTGGAGGATTTCGGCCACGCGAAGCGCATCCCGCTGGATGTCCATGCGGTAGGCTTCGTCGGCGGGAAATCGACAGCCCGCATAGATCTGCCCGTCCACCCCTTCGACGAGCTGGTCGTGCGTCGAAAGTATGTCGAGACTGCCTTCCGGCGAGATCCGGAGCTGACAGCTCGGTGCGCGCTTCGCCTTGTCTTCGACGAAGGCCTCGACGACCCCGCCTTCCCGTTCGAGCTTCTCCCGAAAGCTCTCCCAGCTCAGCAGAGGATCGACGAAGCGCATGGTCGAGAGCGCATCGGCCAAGGCTTGGCCCCGCGCCTCGCGGCTGGCGCCAGTCCCCGGGGCGACCGCGCGAAGAGCGCCCAGGTCGAGAATGGCGTTGCCTTGACCGCTGAAGCCGGTGTTTTGCTTCACTACCACGCGTTCTAGCTGGACATCATCGGACCAGAGGCGATCGACCGCGTCGACGAGATCCGCTTCGCTCCTCAGATCTTCGGCCCCAGGCAACAAAGGGATACCTGCTTCACGAAATGCCCAGCGCGACCCGGTTTTGGTGCCGAGCCAGGCCAAGTCGGGATCCACGCCGTACAGCGGAACGCCGAGCGCCACAGCCAGTCTCCGCTCGAGCTCGGAAACCGTGAAGCAGGTCATGAGCCCACATTCGGGCCGAATCGACTTGCGGATCCGCTCGATGACCCGAGGCCGCTCGAGGATCTTCTTCGACAATGGCACCGACGAGCTGTCGTACAACGAGAGCACGGTAAGCCGTTGCCGCAGCTGCTCCGTCGGGATGCCGCGAATCAAGGAGAGCATGTAGTCGATCGCCGCTGGATGAATCGGTGCGGAGCTCACGTAAATCAGTCGCGCCTGCGGATGCCGCAGCAAGTTCAGCGTAAACAGCATCCGCTCTTCGTAGTGAATCACGCCGTCGATCGCGACGGTGTCGATCCCATCGAACGACAAGGAGGGCACGACCACGATGTCTCTTGGCTCGGGTCCGTCACCATCCGCCGACGCCCACCTGGGGGCCAGATGAGCCTGCAACTCGCGAAATGCCTTCATTTCGTCGCGGTCGCCACTCATTCCTTTTCTATAGCATGGGGATGCCGGATTTACTTGCAGCGCGGGCCAGGTAAGGGCACAAGATCCCGGTGGCCATCGTCATCGAGTTGCTGATCCCTCTTGCGGTCGTCGGCCTGATCGGCTGGGGCCTCTGGCTTTGGTACAGGCTTCGGCTTGCACGTGCGGAGGAGACCGAACGCATGCAGGAGGAGCTCACCGAGCTCCGTGCGTACAGGCGCGACACCGAAGCGCGCCTGCAGGCGCTCGAAACGATTGCTACGCTCGGCGAAGGCCGGATCCGGGTCGACTACAAAGACGTGCCCGAGGACGACGAAGAAGAACGCAAACGCAGAGGTTGATCGTGATGGCGACGGCGAACGAGGAACCCGAGCGTGATGGGCTCTTCAGCTTCCTTTCGAGGCGCCGGTTCTTGAAGGTGAGCCTGGTGGCCGGCGGTGCGATCCTGGGCGTGGGTGGTGGTGGATTGTTGGCGTTGCGCGGGCGAGCACCGAAGGTCGAGGGGCTCCGGGTGCTCGATGCGCACGAGTACCGAACGCTTCAAAGTCTGGTGGCCGTCATGCTCCCCAAGACCCCCGCGATTCCAATCGACGCTGCGCCGATGGATCTCCCGCGAGCCTTCGACGGGTTTCTCGCCGACGAACCCGAGCACAAC
>JAOTXX010000084.1 GCA_029862185.1 Myxococcales bacterium | reverse complement strand
TCGCAGGTGACGAGCGAGTCGACGGGCTTCGCGATTCCATCGGATGCGCGCATGCTCAGCCGGCCGTACGACGGCGGCGACGCGATCTTCGCACCCACAGCGGGCGGTTACGAGATGCCGCCTTTCATTCTGCCCGTGGGCGAAGCGATCGACAGAACTGGTTTTGCATTCCCAACCCTGTTCGAGATCGAGGCAGGCGTGCGCTACGCCATGGTCACGGAGGCCGATCTCGACCGGAGCTACTGCGCGACGCGTCTCGACGAAATGCCTGATGGCGGCCTCTATCGCATTCGTTTTCCGGACGCGAGGGAAGGGCGGGGCGTTGGTGATGTATTGCCGGAGTCATCGCTCCCTTTCAGTACCCCATGGCGTGTGATCGCGGTCGGAGATCTCGCGACGATCGTCGAATCCACCATCGTCGACGATTTGAGTGCGCCGTCGCTGATTGACGATCCCAGCTGGATTGCGCCGGGGCGCGCGGCCTGGTCCTGGTTTAGTCAGGAGACGGGGACTCCGGCGCTTCAGTCGGAATACATCGATTTTGCAGCCGAGTATGGTTGGGACTACGTCCTCATCGATGCCAAATGGGATCAGTGGGAGAACGCCGAGCAAGAAGTTCAGAACCTCGTCGCAGAAGCCGAAGCCGTCGGCGTGAAGCTGTTGCTTTGGTACAACTCCGGGGGCCCACACACGACCTCGCCGGCGGAGACACCACTGAACCGAATGCTCGAGCCGGTCAGACGCGAGGAAATGGAGAAGATCTCCGGCTGGGGCATCGCCGGTATCAAGGTCGACTTCTTCAACAGCGACAAACAGGATCGCATCGACCAGTACATCGGCATCCTCGAAGACGCCGCGGACTTCGAGCTTCTGGTCAATTTCCACGGGTCGACGGTTCCGCGCGGATGGCAGCGAACCTTTCCGCATCTGATGACGCAGGAAGCGGTCAACGGCGCCGAGAATTACAAGTTTGCCGGCGTTGGCAACGCACCCACCGCCATCATGAACGTGCAGCACGCCTTGGTGCGCAACTCGGTCGGCTCGATGGACTACACGCCGGTCGTTTTTGCATCCGCACTCGCAACGACCGGGCTCACCTACGCACACTCCCTCGCGCTTGCGGTTCTGTTCGAGTCGGGCATCCAGCACTTCGCCGACCGAGCGGACTCGGTCCCGACGACCGGGTATCGTGCGGTGTTTCGAGCCTATCCGTTCGTCGGTGATTTCCTCTCGACGGTTCCGGTGGTTTGGGACGAGACCCGTTTGGTTCAGGGCGACATCGACAGCCACGTGATCCTCGCGCGTCGTAGGGGCGCCGACTGGTACCTAGCCGGCATCCATGCCGCGGAGCAGTCCGCCGAGTACAGCTTCGCCCTGGATTTCTTGAACGAAGGAACCCACGAAATCAGCTGGATCGCTCAGGATGGGCCTGCCGATTCATTCCGGCTGACCGTTGAGACCGTGGAAGCCGGAGCTTTGGTGACGGTCGATCTTCCAGCCAACGGCGGCTTCGTCGCCACGCTGACGCCCCAGTGAGTCACCGGCGCGCCATTGGCAGAGGGCGCCATAGCTGGTTCGGCGAAGTAGCGACGCGATCGATTTAAGTCTAGAAGATGTGGACGTGACTGCCGAAGCGACAGCCCAGGCTCGCCCGAGCTCATTGCCCAACAAAGAGGCACCCCGGATGAAGGGGCATTGGTTTTGGGGATGCGCCCGGGATCTGGCCGCTGACCGTACGCAGTTCTTGATCGACGGCCACCAGGAGCACGGCGAGGTATTCGTTTCACGCGCGCTCATTCGCGACCTCATGTTCGTGCGCGACCCGGCAGTCGTCAACGCGATCAACGTCACCTACTGGGCAGATTTCTACAAGCCTGACTACATCAAAATGATGTGGAAACCGTTTTTGGGAAACGGTCTAGTGCCCAACGATGGCGAATCCTGGAAGCGCCAACACAAGCTCATCATGCCGGGCTTTCACAAGAAGCGTGTCGACGCCTATGCCCAGACGATGGTCGAGTTCACGGATCGAATGGTCGATCGTTGGGAGGAAGGCGAGCAAAGAGACATGCGACTCGAGCTCAACGCGCTTGCGCTCGAAGTCGTCGCCGACACGCTCTTCGACATTGACATCGGCAGGGGCGACTCCGAGACGATTCGCGACGCCCTGGCTGACATCAGCGAGATCTTGGTCACCGACGCCGACAAGATGATCCCGCGGCCCGACTGGTGGCCCACGGCCGAGAACCGGCGGAAGAAACGCGCCATCGCGAAGATCGAAGAAATCATCCGGCGCGTGCACGACGAGCGGAGGATGAACAAGACGGACCGGGGAGACCTCTTTTCACATATGGTCTTCGTCGAAGACGAGCAGGGCGGGATGTCCGACAAGCAGCTTCGCGACGAAGCGATGACTTTGATCTTCGCGGGGCACGAGACGACGGCGCATGCGCTGACCTGGACCTGGTACTTGCTCGCCAAAAACCCCGACAAGGTTGCCAACATGCGCGACGAGCTCGGCAAGGTGCTGCAGGGCAGGCGCGCCGGGGTCGAGGATCTGCCCAACCTTCCGTACCTCGAAATGGTGGTGAAGGAATCGCTTCGACTGCTGCCGTCGGTATGGGCGTACGCGCGCCAGGCGCAGCGGGATCTCGTCATCGAAGGCTACGAGATCAAGAAAGGTCAGACGATCACCATCAGCCACATCGCGATGGGTCGTAACCCCAAGTACTACGAAAATCCGATGGAGTTCCGGCCCGAACGCTGGACCCGTGAGTTCGAACGGAGCCTTCCCCGCGGCGCGTATGTTCCGTTTGCCGGTGGACCACGCGTCTGCCTCGGCAAACAGTTCGCCATGATGGAGATGCGTATGATCCTCGCTACGCTCCTCCAGCGCATCGAGCCGAACCTCTCCGAAGGCTTCGAGCCAGACTTCGTGACCGAGCTATCGATGCATCCAGGCGAACGCGGTATGCAGGCCGACGTTCACTTCTACTAGCGAGCCTGGCTAGGCTGTCATCCAACCCCACTGCGGTTTGCACGCCGCCGTACATGGCGCGTAGATCGCTGTTGCCACTTGCGGTGACGCCGGTCACGCCAATGATGTCGGTGATCAACGTGATATCGAACACGCAGAGCAGGCCCCAGGGCAACCAGACCAGCACGGTGAATACGAGATAGGGCTTGATGTATTTCATTGAAGTCGCGCTTCGTGGGATAGCATGCGCAAGGTGCTGGAGATTGCTTCTTCCAGCGGAAGTGCTCGATTACAAAGGGCTTTTCCCATCAACACCGGATGCTCCGTCAATATCTCAAAAAGAAACATGATACAACTCTTGTTTGTTGTGTCATGTTGTGTTATCACCCTCTCAGCAGCTGGAGCTGCATCATCACCAGAGGCCCGATATGGCGACAATCATCATAGACGACTGCATCAACTGCGGGGCTTGCGAAGACGAGTGCCCCAATGGCGCGATTTCGATGGGGGACGAGATCTTCGTCATCGATCCCAACCTTTGTACCGAATGTGTGGGTCACCACGGGGAGCAGATGTGTGCCCAGGCCTGCCCGCCGGAGGCCTGCGTCCAAGATCCCGAGCGAATCGAAACCGAAGACGCCCTTTTCGACCGAGCGCTGAAGATGCACCCAGACCGATCCCTTACTCTCTCCACCGATACCTCGCACTTTCGTGCGAACCATGGCTGACGCGAAAGGAACGAGTTGATGTGCGAGTATGACGTAATCATCGTGGGTGCAGGCCACAACGGCCTCACCGCCGGAGTCGAGCTCCAGCGCGCCGGCAAGAAGGTCCTGATCCTCGAAAAGACCAACTGGCCCGGCGGACAGGCCGCGACCAAGGAGCTCTTCAAGGGTTACAAGCACAGCGTTGGCGCCTGGGCGCTCCTGATCTTCCGCGAAGAGCTGATCAAGTACCTCGAGATGGACAAGGAGGGCTTTGAGCTCATTCGTCCGGAGAGCTCGTTCACCGTATTCGGCGCCGAGGACCAGCCTTGCTTCATCGGCTACACCGACCCGATCGACCTCGCGAACCATTTGGCCGAGGACCACGGCATCGACGCACTCGACGGGTTCAACCGCCTCGGCTCGTTTTTCGCCAACTTCAAGGAAATGTTCGAGCGATACATGCACGAGAAGCCGCCGACGCTCGAGGAGATCATCGCGATGGAGCCGGACGACAAAACCCGTCAGGCCCTGTCGAGGCTCAGCTACGGAAGCGCGATCGAGATCATTCGCGAGTTCTTCAAGGATTCGGACAAGCACGGTTGCATTCAGGGTTCCCTTTCGGCGTCCGCCATCGACGGAACGCACATGGGCCCGTACACCAAGGGCAGCGCGGCTTCGATGTCGTACCACTACACTGCTGGCGACACCTACGACTTCAAGATCCCCAAGGGTGGCATCGGCACGGTCTCATCCTCGCTCCTGAAGGTCTTCCAGCGCTACGGCGGCGAGGTGCGCTTCAAGTCGATCGTCGAGGAATTCATCATCGAGCACGGCGCCGTCGTCGGCGTTCGCATGAAGGATGGTGAAGAGATTCGTTCCGAAGCCACCATTTCGACCCTCGACTCGAAGATGACCTTCGCAAACATGTGCGCGCCGGGCACCTTGCCGACGGACTTCGCCAACGCGGTCGACGACATCGAGTACGCGAACGGCTACGTCCAGGTCCACATGACCATCAAGGAGCTGCCGACCTTCAAAAACCAGCTCGAATTCGTGAACGGCACCGTTCAGAGCTGGCTCGTGGCGTACATCAAGGGCCCCGAGCAGCTTCATAAGGCCTGGCAGCAGTCGCGCGCAGGCCAGGTCGCCGACGACCCGGCGGTCTATTGCTACTTCCCGTCGCAGCTCGACTCGAGCCTCTCGCCCGGGGACGGCACGCACACCTGCACCATGTTCTCGCACTACTTCCCGACGGACATCCCGGCGGGCAAGCACAACGAAATGAAGAGCCATATGGTCGAGCGGATGATCACCGCGATGGAAAAGGTAATCCCCGACTTCCGCGAGCTGATCATGGACCAGGTCGTCTTCACCCAGCAGTACTTCGAGAAAGCCTTCAACGCGACCGACGGCGATTTCTCGCTCGGCCTCCTGCATCCAGGCCAGATGTTCGGCGATCGCCCCGTTCCCGGCTGGGATGGCGGGCACGAGACCCCGCTTGGGAACCTCTACATGGCCGGTGCGGCTTGCCATCCGGGGCCGGGCGTGACTTGTCTTCCGGGGCTGAACGGCGCTCGCGTCGTGCTAGAGAAGCTCGGCAGTGCGAACACAGAGGCCGCTGAATAGGCCGGCCTGAGCAGAACAACACATGGGCGACATCAATCCTCTCGTCCTGTTGATTCCCTTCATCGCGGGGTTCATCGGGTGGTTCACCAACTGGCTTGCCGTCAAGGCGACCCTCTATCCGGTCGAGTTCGTCGGCATCCCGCCAGCGTTCGGCTGGCAGGGGGTCATCCCGAAGAACACGGAGGAGATGTCACAGAGCTTCAGCAAGCTCATCCACGATAAGCTGCTCAACATCGAAGAGATCTTCGCGGGCATCGACCACGACGACAACGAGGAGCTCGACAAGGTGGTCGAGGACGTGGCCCAGGAGATCATCCGCGAGTTCTCGACGAACATCGCGCCCGATTCCTGGGCGCGCGCTCGCGAGAAGCTGCGGGAGTACATCAACATGCTGGTGCGCCGCAACGTCCGTGCTGTCACCATCGAGATCATGGATCGCATGGCCAAGGAGGCAGGCGACATCATCGACGTCGACGCCATCGTGCGCGAGGCGATGGTCGAGGATCGCGCGCTTCTGGGCCGCGTGCTAGTCGAGATCGCGGGCCCCGAGTTCAAGTTCATCGAGCGCTCCGGCCTCTGGTTTGGCTTTCTCTTCGGCATCATCCAGATGCTCGTCTGGATCATCTACCCCGCAGGGTGGGTCCTTCCGGCTGCCGGCTTTCTCGTCGGGTACATCACGAACTGGCTGGCTCTGAATCTGATTTTCGAACCCAAAGAGCCGAAGCAGGTCGGGCCGTTGAAGATCCAGGGCGTCTTCATCAAGCGCCAGCGAGAGGTGGCGACCTCGTTCGCAGACGTCATCGCAGAGCGGGTGCTCAACGCCGAAAACATGATCCAGCACATCAGCGAGGGTCCAAACCGCCAGCGCGTCTTGGACATCCTCGAGGGCCAGGTCGAGGAGAGCGTGAAGGTCTACGAGCGCGACGCGATGGTGGGGATGCTCGTGTCCAAGGACAAGCTCGAAGAGGCCAAGGCCGACCTGCTCGATCGCGTGCGCAACGCCGACATCACCGACACCAGTCAGATCAAGACCTTTGCCGACCAGTCCCGTCACATCCACGGCCAGCTCGAAGCGAATCTCGCCGCGCTCGACTCGGTCCAGTTTAGCGGCATCCTGCGCCCCGTCTTCCAAAAGGACGAGTGGAAGCTCATCCTGGCCGGCGGCGTCATCGGCACCGGCATCGGCGCTCTGCAGGTGGTTTTCCTCTTCGGCGGCTTCTAGGAGCTCCCGAGTCTATTCGGCGAGGTCCCGCATTGCTATGACGCCCTGCACCGCGCCCATGTAGACCGTCCCGTCGGGGTGGAGATGAACTTGGCCTGTGATCGGGTCGAAGGGTCGTCCATTACCAATGTATGTGCGGAAGATCTCCTCGCCGTTCTCCCAGCTGGTCGCGGTGAGGTAGAACAAGTCTTGGTCCGGAACGTCGGGGTCGGCGCCCCAGCCCCAGATGACGCCGCTTTGCGTGGCGAGCTGCGCGCTGTTTCCGAATGACGTGGTGTTCTTCCAGACGTTCTCGCAGCCAGTCACATTGCCGTCTTGGTCACGCAGGACTCGGTAGCGTTCGATACCGGGATTTATCGTCCTTGCGGGGGCGAATGGGCCCCCGAATCCTGAGTCGTTCACGATGACGATATGGTCGTCGTAGCCGATGAGCGTGTTCTCGGTTGCACTTTCACCTTCGCGAAAGACGGGCACCTTGCACAATGGGGGGTTCGGCTGATCGCGGTCCATGACGAGCAGGTTGATCTGACCGTCAGCGTTGTCCGCGATCGAAATGAGATCATCTCGGGTTCCCAGAAGCGTCGGGCTGGTGCCCGAGCCCGGAAGAACCCCGCTTATTCCGGATCCAGGGTCGTACGGCGCCTCCCAATCCACTTGGACTACGCCATCTTCGTCAGCGACAAGACGGAAGGTCGATTCATAAGTGATTAGGTAGACACCTCGATCATCGACCACCATCGAGTTCTGGAGCTCCTGGCCGAGGTCGGTCATCTCGATCGTGTCCGACTCGATGTCGTAGTAGCCGACGCGTCCGTCAGTCACCATGAACCAGACCCGGCCTTCGTAGTCGACCACGGTATCCTGAAGCATCGGGTCATCGACCTCCACGGCAGGCGCAAGCCCCGGGATCTCTTTGGCGTAGTCTTGGACGAACTGCGGCGCGCCGTCGACGACTTCAAGGTGGTATTGCTCCAGCCGATTGGTCGGGGGGCCAATGATGATGTTGTCGTCCTTGTCGATGCTGAAGTAGGCACCACCTGCGGCGTTCGTCACGAACGGTTTGAGCCCGAGGTCCCGCTCCGCGACGATGTCGAGGTTCTCGTTGTCGAACATCGTGAGCATGATCCGAATGCCCGTGGCATCGACTGCGACCAAACAGCTCCCGATCACATAGCCATCTCCGCGAATTGCCATCATGGCGCAGACGCCGGCGATGGCGCCCAATTGACTCGTCACGACTTCGAGACTTGGACCGACGGGCCCGGCACGGTTGTAAGTTGCCGAGTTGTAGTGATCGTTGTGGATACGAGAGTCGCCATCGTTATCGAGAAAAGGATGAGCAGAAATGACGTTCGGCTCCGCGGGATTGGGAACCACGGCCTGCCCGACAAAGGGCCCGATGCCGAGCTCCTCCGCGGTCTGTCGAGGCATCGGCATCGCTGCGCGAATTGGAGCGAAGCGTTGGACGCATGCCGGACTCGTGGAGCCGGCAGGACAAGTCTTATCGTTGCTACAACCGATCGCAGAGAGCGCGATTGTCGCGGAACAAACGAAAGCAAAGCGAGTCGCTCCATCATTGGCGTAGGAAGCAAAGTGCATGGTCGGGCTCCTTCGTCTGCGCCAAGTGGATGCGCAAGCCGCCGGCCAGTCTTGAAACATGAAACAAAACATGTCAAGTGTTTCATAAGCAGAAACAGGGGACATCGCCCTTTTCATGGGGTTAATGGCTTAGAGAGAGAGAGAGAGAGAGAGAGAGAGAGAGAGAGAGAGAGAGAGAGAGAGCAGTGCAACGCTTGAAAATACGCGGTCTGTCGTCGAGGCGCGTGCGCTCTTTCGAGCCCCATGAGGTGACCTCGCGAAGCCCACTAGAAGTCAATCCGGCGTCCGTCGGCTTGCGGCGAGCCGACATCGAGTCGATTTGGAACGCGGTCGTCGAATTCTACAAGACGGGCTTTCACCCGGCGATCGGCCTCTGCGTTCGGCGGCGCGGTGAGGTGATCCTCGACCGCGTCATCGGACACGCCCGGGGCAACTCTCCCAAGGACCCCAGAGACGCGGAGCTCGTCCCCGCCACCACCAGCACGCTCTTCAATTTCTTTTCGGGTTCGAAGTCCGTCACCGCGATGCTCATTCATTTGTTGGCCGAGCGTGATCAGCTGCACGTCGATGAACCGGTCGCCACCTTTATCCCGGAGTTCGCCCGCCATCGAAAGGAACGAATCACGATTCGTGATCTGCTGACACACCGTGGCGGCATTCCAGCCGCACCCAGCGAGGTCGCCGACTTGGACATGCTGCAAGACCTCCCGCGAATCCTGGAGATGATCTACGAGCTCGAGCCTAGCTATAGACCGGGAACAGTCCCTGCCTATCACGCGGTCACCAGTGGTTTCATTTTCGCCGAGATCATCCGGCGCGTTTCGGGTGTCGACATACGTGAGTTTCTCAGCAGAGAAATCTCCGAGCCTCTCGGCATGAACCACTTCAACTACGGGCTGCCTGAACGTCGACTCAATGACGCGGCTATCGATGCCTGTACCGGCCCCAGGTTGATCTGGCCGATCAAAGACATCTTCGAGAGGTCCCTCGGGGCCTCCGTAGAAGAGTTGATCGAGCTCTCCAACGATCCGCGATTCCGTACCGGGGTCATTCCTTCGGCAAATCTCTTCGGAACACCAAACGACATATGCCTCTTCTTCGAGCTTCTCCTCGCGGGCGGTGCGATCGGTGACACTCGCGTCTTTGCCGAGGCCACCGTGCGCCGAGCGGTTCAACCGCAGACACCTGGTCAGGTGGACAGAATGATCCTCTTGCCAATGTCCTATTCGATGGGCTTCATGCTCGGTACCGAGCCACTCGGGCTCTACGGCTTCCGTGCGGGGCAGGCGTTCGGCCATGTCGGGCTCAGCAACATCCTCGCCTGGGCAGACCCGGAGCGGGACATCTCGGTGGCGCTGATGAACTCGGGGAAGCCCTTCTTCGCCTTGGACACGGCTTACTGGCCCGAGATCATCCGCAGGATCAGCACGCGCGTCCCACGCGATGGGGGCCGGATTTCGTTTGACACATGAAACAAATGCTGACATTTGTCTCAAATGGCAACCAGCACAGCTGCCACGGCGAGCCACGACGAGACCAAAACCAAGCCGGTTCGTGAACGCCTACTAGATGCGGCCGAGCGATGCCTCGAGCAATTCGGCCCTCAAAAGACTTCCATGGAAGACGTTGCGCGCGCGGCCGGAATGTCCCGCGCCACGGTGTATCGCTACTTCGAGAATCGGGACGAGCTTCTGCTCGGCGTTGCCTCACGTCAGGCGTCGGCCCTCGCCTCCGAGGCGATCGCCTATCTGTCTCGCTACAGCGCCATCTCTGACTGGTTGGTCGAAGGCCTACTGTTCACGCTTCGCGAAATTCCAAATCGACCGGTGTTTGCCGCGTTGGTCACCTCCCTCGACTCCCGCTCATCGGGCAATCTCCTACTTGGTTCCACGGGCCTCATCCAGATCGGCGTCAACGTTCTGGGCCCCGTGTTCGCCAACGCGAAAGAGCAGGGCCTCCTCCGCGACGAGATCGAACCACAGATGCTGATCGAGTGGTTGCTCCGCATGCTTTGGACCTACCTCAACGCGCCCAGCCAAGTCGCCACCGACGAAGAAGGCATGCGCAAGCTCTTCCGAATGATGCTCATTCCTGCGGTCCTCAAGGATAGCGCCGACTGAACGCACTTATTGGGAGTACGAAGCCCGCGGGGCGTATCATAAGCAACTCGTTCTCGATACCGATTTGTGGAGGTAGATATGGTTCGTAACTTGATGATGATTCTTGGTCTGTCCCTAGTGGTGGCGGCGTTCGGCTGTAGCAGTGAGGACGGAGGCTCTACTGGTGCGGGTGGCGCGGGTGGTGAGGGAGGGTCTGGCGGAGCGCTAGGTGCATGCACCAACCAGGCCGATTTGGCGATTCTCTGCGCCGCCGAGTTCCCGGCCGCGGCTCAGGCCTGTGGCACAGACAACCTCGGCGCGGGTGCAGAGGTCATTGGCGCGTGCATCGCGGAGGATACCGGGCTCAGCGACGAATGCGCTGTCTGTTTCGGCGCGACGACGCAGTGCACGATCGACAATTGCCTAGCCGACTGCGCGCCCGATCCGCTCGGCGAACCATGCACAGTCTGTCGCGCCGAGAACTGTGATCCGACGTTCAATGCGTGTGCCGGTGAATTCAGCTGTGACGGCGTTGGTGGCGCGTAATTGTAGGGATAATGTCTGAAGAGAGCTAGGACATGGATACGGCGGCGCCCACCGAAGAGAAGATCGTATACGACCCGATCTACGATCCGTTCAACCCGGAGTTGATCGCAGATCCGTATCCGTTCTACGAGCGTTTGAGAGATGAGCACCCGATTCATTACAACGAGCGGATGGACTTCTATGTGTTGTCTCGGTACGACGACATCTTTCGCGCGCTTCGCAAGCCGCAGATCTTCTCCTCTGCCCAGGGCCTGACACCGGCGAAAGACGAAATCAGCCAACTCGGCATTCCACCGACGTTCATCATGATGGACCCACCGGATCACACCCGGCTTCGGCGCTTGATCACCAAGGCGTTCACGCCCGATACAGTGAAGGAGCTCGAACCGACGATTCGACAGTTCGTCGTCGATCACGTCGAGGCGATGAAGCGGAAGTCCGCCGACGGGGAAGACGTCGACTTGGTGCAGGCGATTGCTTCTCCATTGCCGACGATGGTGGTTGCGAACATTCTGGGCGTGCCGCCGGAGGACCGCGAGAAGTTCGACCCTTGGTCCGATGGCATCACTTCTGCCTCTGCGGACTTCGCACTCGACGTTCAACAAGCGATCGGCGCGGTCCAGGGGCTGGTCAGCTACTTTGGCGCCATGTGCCAGGCGCGCCGAGCCAATCCGACCGAAGATATGATCAGCAAGCTGACGCAAGCGGAGATCGACGGCGACACGCTCACCGACTGGGACATCCTCGGCTTCTGTTTCGTGATGATCGCCGGCGGCAACGACACGACGACGAACCTGATCGGAAACTCGATGAAGTTCCTTCACGAATACCCCGACCAGCACCGTGAGCTCTTGCAGGACCCGTCGCTCATTCCGAACGCGATCGAGGAGTTCCTTCGCATCGAGTCCGTGGTTCAAGGGCTCTCGCGCACGACCAAGGAAGACGTCGAGCTCCACGGCACGACGATTCCTGCAGGCAGCAAAGTTCACAACCTCTATGCGTCCGGCAACCGTGACCCGCGTCACTGGGGCGACAACGCGGACGAGCTCGACATCCATCGCGAGATCGACCGGCACCTGTCGTTCGCACAGGGCCCGCACTTCTGTATCGGCGCGCATGTCGCCCGTATGATGATCCGCATCTACTTTGAAGAGATGGGCTCACGCATCGGCGAGAACTTCGAAATCGACTGGGACCGGGCCGAGCGGCGCCAGTCGGCGTTCACGCGCGGCTTCACGAAAATCCCGATCCAAATCAAAGCATGAGCAGGATTCGAGTACGATTCGAGCCGTCGGGTTTCGAGGTCCACGCCGAGCCGGGCGAAGCGATCATGGACATCACCGACGCAAATCCCGCGGCGGACGTTCCTTATTCCTGCCGAGCGGCAACCTGCGGGACGTGCCGGGTCGAGGTCGTAGAGGGCAGCGAGGCCCTCTCGACAGCCGACGAGTTCGAGCTCGAAGTGCTGGACATTTTTGGGGACACGCCAGACAAGGTCCGCTTGTGTTGCCAGACCAAGCTCATCGGCGGCGCCGACACCCAAGTCACACTTAGAGTCTGCGAAGACTAGAAACGGGACAGCCCCCTTTTCGGAGAGCTGAGGCTCAGCCAGCCGGCTCGAGAATTACCACCGGGATGATCCGATCGGTCCAAGTCGCGTAGCTGGCGAAGTCCGGGTAGTGGGCCACGAGCTTCGGCCAAAGCGCTGCACGCTCTTCGGGGGATGCCGTGCGCGCCTTCGTCTTCTTCTTGCTGCGCTTGATCTGAACTTCACATTGTGGGGTGGCGACGAGGTTCCTGTACCACAGAGGGTCTTTCGGGCGGCCGCCCTGCGACCCAACAACGATCACGTTGTCGCCGTCTTCGATGAACACCAGCGGCGTAGTCCTAGGCTGCCCGCTCTTGCGTCCAATCGTGGTCAGCAAGAGCACGGGAATGCCCCAGGGAAATGCGCTGCCGACGCGCCACTTCGACCCGAGCAAGCCGCCGGTCCACCGGTAGATCGCAACGTTCACCTTCGACATGGTCTTGATGATCTTGCCCACATAGGGCTTGTCGAGGCCTTCGGGCTTGGGCTTGATCTTCACGATGTCGGTCGTCATGGCGGTTACCCCCTGTGCGCGCGTCGCAATACGGCAAGATAGAGGCGATCGGCCGCCCGTAGCGGAAGCTTCTCGATGGTAGACCGCAGGCGATCCGGCTTGACCGAGTAGACCGGCTTCGGTCGCTTCACCGTGAGCGCGTCTTCGATGACTTGAGCCAGGATATCCGGGTCGCGCGCGGATTCGATCTCTTTACCGGCGAGCGCCTTGAGCTTGTGAAGGACCTGAGCGAACTTCGGCGTTTCGGCTTCTGCCGCGGTGAAGGCGTCTTCGATGCCCGCAACCATGTTTGTACGAAAAGCGCCTGGCTGAATCGTGACGACTTTGATTCCGAGGAGTGCGAGCTCGCGGCGCAGCGCCGTCGAGTACGCCTCGATGGCGTGCTTGCTCATCGCGTACGGTCCGTTGAATGGGGCCGCGCTCTGCCAACCCGTCTCGGAGCTAAGGTTTATGATTCGGCCCTTTGCGGCCTCGACTAACGGAAGGAACGTCTTGTTGACTCGATACGTGCCCATCACGTTGATGTCGAGAATCCTTGCGAGCCGCTCTTCAGGGATGTCGGTCAGAGAGCCAACCCCCATCACCCCGGCGAAGTTCACGATCCCGTCGAGGCGATCGGTCTGGTCCGCCACCGCGACATAGGCGCTCCGGATGCTCTGCTGGTCCGTCACATCCATCACGATCGGAACGGCATCGGGATCGTGCATCGAGGTCCGGAGCAGATCCTTGCTGATATCCGCTGCAAACACCTTCCAGCCAGAGGCGAGGAGGCGCTCGACAGTGGCATGGCCGAGCCCGCCTCCCGCCCCGGTCACGAGCGCTATCTTCTTGGTCATGTGCCTTTTATAGACCCGGCGCAGATGGTTTCAATCCGCCTCGAGCGTTTAGATAGACGGTGCAAAGCATCGAAGAAGGAACTCTTTGACGGTATCGGTGAACGCGTCGTTCCGGTCGCCGGCGACCATGTGATGGGCGTCCGCGAGGTCGACATACTCTGCGTGCGGGACCATTTCGAGGAACTCTGCGGCGGTCTCCTTTGACACCAGGTCGCTCTGGCGCCCGCGAATCAGCAGCGTCGGGATGTCGATGGTGCGGACGTCTTGCAGCCGTTCCTTCAGCTTGCGATCGTTTTCCTCCGTGTACCGGCCCGGCTCCCAAGTCTTGAGCATGTTCGGGTCCCAATGCCAGTAGTAGCGGCCGTCCTCCTTCCGCCTGAGGTTCTTGGCCAAGCCAGACAAATCTTTGGGTCGTTTCCGGTGCGGTAAGTACGCTGCGATCGAATCCGCTACCTCCTCGAGCGAATCGAACCCCGACGTGCCCTCCTGCATGAAACCAATGATGCGAGCCACACCATCGGTTTCGAGACGAGGCGTGACGTCGACGAGAATCACGGCCTTCGCAACGGACTCCTCCTGTTCGGTCTCGGCGAGAAGCGAAGCGATGCCGCCCAGCGACGCTCCGACCAAGATCGGCTTTTGATCGAGTTGGGCGATGACCTGCTGCAGGTCTTCGGCGAAGTGATAGACCCGATACTCACCGAGGCGCGCCCAGCTGCTCTCGCCATGACCACGGTGGTCCATGCAGATCGTATAGAAGCCATGCTGAGCCAGCAGCTCCGCGCTGTTTCCCCAGGCATGCCGCGTTTGCCCGCCTCCATGAAGGAACAGCACCGGCTGGTCGCTCGGGTCCCCATAGGCGTCCGCCGCGATCGACATGCCATTGGGCAGCTCGAATCGGAGCGCGGGGGCCGGGAGCTCAAAGGCGTTGGTCATGATCTCAGGAAACCTGATCGACGGTCGGCCACGCGCAAACCGGATGCGAGTCGCTCATCATGTCGATGACGCGCTGGGCGATGCAGCCCGGCAGCTTCGGTGAAAACGATTGAACCCCAGAGGTGAGGAAGAGCAGGACCGCAGGCGTCACCATCCCGAGCAGCATCATCCGTGCGAACACGATGCGCGACTCCGACACGCCTTCGGTCACTTCACGAAGGCGCGCTTGCACGATCTGCTGCGACCGCATGAGCGTTTCACCCACGACGTCTTCCGGAACGTTCTGTCGCGGCCCAAACATGATTCCGAGCAGGAACTTCGCGGTGGTCGGCCTCTTGTTCATGCTGGTGAGCACGAACTTCACGAATCGTTGGCAAACCTCGAATGGGGTCTTCGCCAAGTTCAGGTCCGCTTCGAGCTCGTCGCAATACTCGGCATGCCGATCGGTGATGAGATCGACGAGGAGGTTCTCTTTGCTGCCGAAGAAGTGATAGAGGCTCGGCGCCGAGGTGCTCGCTTCGCCCACGATGTCGCGGACGCTCGTCGCGACGAAGCCGCGCTCCGCAAAGAGGCGCTCCGCGGTTTTGAGGATGACCTCCCGCGTGCCCCCGTTGCGCTGCGCTGCCTCGGCTCGCGCCATCAGGAGCCCTGGAACACCGGCTTGCGCTTTTCCATGAAGGCCGTCGGACCTTCGATGGCGTCTTTCGTCTTGAACACGGGCTGCCCGATCTCCAAGGAACGGGCGAGGGCCTCTTTGGCCGGTACGCCATCGTTCTCGATGAGCGATTGCTTGACCGCCCGAACCGCAACCGGGCCGTTGGCGGCGACCCGTTCGCCAATCTCCAGGGCCTTGTCGAACGCTTGCCCTTTCGGCACGACGTGCCCGATGAGCCCGTAGTGCAGGGCTTCCTCGGCGCTCAGACGCCGGCCCGCGAGCAACATCTCTGCCGCAATGGTGTAAGGGATCTGACGTCGGAGCCGCACGCTCGATCCACCCAAGGGAAACAAACCGAGCTGCACTTCGGTCACACCAAACACCGCGCCTTCGCCGGCGACCCGAATGTCGGTGCCTTGAAGAATCTCGGTGCCGCCTGCCAGTGCGTATCCTTCGACCGCGGCGATCAACGGTTTCTTCGTCAGGTAGTGCCGTAGGAGCGCTTTCCAGTGGATGTCCGGGTCTTCCTTCATGCGATTGAGCCACTGGTCACCGGCATCCCACTTCCCGGACTTCATCGAACCAAGGTCGCTCCCCGCACAGAAGACGCCCCCTGCGCCCGTCAGGATGATCGCACGAACATCTTCATCGGCGTCGGCCTCATCCCAAGCGTCCGCCATGCGCACCATCATTTCGATGCTGAGCGAGTTCTTCTTCTCGGGACGGTTGAACGTGCAGAGCGCGAGATGACCACGCTTCTCGTACAGGAAATGGGGCTCCGACATGCTGCTTCTCTCCCTGAGGTTTCAACTTGCAAGACTATAACGAACGTTACATATAGCGTCAAGCCTGTCTCTCTTACAACGAGCACCGCGCGACCAAGAGCGCCTCGCCGCCCACCGCGCCGCCGACTAGCCCCCCTGTCCGGGGCCCCCGAAATGGGGGACAGACCCCGTTTTCCAGCGGTAAGAAATGGACCACTCTCCACCGTTAACCCATTGAAAAAGGGGGTCGTTCGCATTTTCCGTGGAGTCGATTGAAAGTCCTTGACCGGTTTGGGGAAGGCCGCTAAAGAAGGCGTCCGTTTGAGGACGAGGACGGGTATGGGAACCAACAAAGCGAAGTAGTTATCAGGGTTTAGGCCCGGACGAGCTTCGAATACGGTTCGCGAAAACGGCTTCTGAATCTCTTTGACAGTTTGCGAGAATACACGGGGCACTAGCTCAGGTGGTTAGAGCGCACCCCTGATAAGGGTGAGGTCGCTAGTTCGAGTCTAGCGTGCCCCACTAAAGGACGGGGCTGTAGCTCAGCTGGGAGAGCACCGGCTTTGCAAGCCGGGGGTCAGGGGTTCGAGCCCCCTCAGCTCCACCAAATTGGCAGTTGCCAATCATCCCGTGAAGACCCAGTCTTGATTCCTTCGGTCGGCAGCGCAGCAAGCGCGCAATCGACCCGAGCAATCAAGTTTCAACGCTCGATTTCTCGCATCTTTGACAACTGAATATCTGTAGAAATTTTCTCTTTCTAGCCGTAGCTGTGACCAGGCTCTTCTTTCGAACCCTGGTCTCGAGTTACGAGGGTGCCGCGCCATCAATGACTTTCCGTCATGGCAAGGCACCGCGGTGGTATTCCAACTATTCGCGGTTGGTTCCGCCACCACCTTCGAGCAAAGGCTTCGGCCCGAGCTCGAAGACGAAATGCGTCTTAGGAAAAGGTCAAGCTAGGAAGGGCACACGGTGGATGCCTTGGCGTCGAGAGGCGATGAAGGACGTGGGCAGCTGCGAAAAGCTTCGGGGAGTGGCTAACACACTTTGATCCGAAGATATCCGAATCGGGAAACCGTCTGGGGTTATACCCAGAAGTTCAATGCTGAATTCATAGGCGTTGGATAGCCAACCCAGGGAACTGAAACATCTAAGTACCTGGAGGAAAAGACATCAACCGAGACTCCCCTAGTAGCGGCGAGCGAACGGGGACCAGCCTAAACCATACCAATGTAAGCTTAGGGGCGTTGTTGGTACGGGGTTGTGGGTCCAGTGGGAGAGCGCCCTAATGCTCTCACAGAGTTACAAAACCAAATGCTAGATGAACGATCTGGAAAGGTCGGCGATACGAGGTGACAGCCCTGTAGTCGAAAGCGTTTGGTCTCTGCACTGGTACCCGAGTACCACGGGGCACGTGGAATCCTGTGGGAATCTGGGAGGACCATCTTCCAAGGCTAAGTACTACTCGACGACCGATAGTGAACAAGTACCGTGAGGGAAAGGTGAAAAGCACCCCGGCAAGGGGAGTGAAATAGTACCTGAAACCGTGTGTCTACAAGCAGTCGAAGCACTATGCCCTTCGGGGAATGTGCGACGGCGTACCTTTTGCATAATGGGCCTACGAGTTACGCTTTGTTGCAAGGTTAAGCCGATAGGTGAAGCCGTAGGGAAACCAAGTCCAAATAGGGCGAAATTAGTAGCAGGGCGTAGACCCGAAACCGAGCGATCTATCCTTGGGCAGGTTGAAGCGTGGGTAAAACTGCGTGGAGGACCGAACCCACTGAAGTTGAAAATTCAGGGGATGACCTGAGGATCGGAGT
>JAOTXX010000083.1 GCA_029862185.1 Myxococcales bacterium | reverse complement strand
CGACGATGTCGTGGGGGTTCAACTGGGTGGCGCGTTGAAGAACGTCATTGCCGTGGCCTGTGGCGCCGCAGACGGCTTGGGCCTGGGCGCTTCGACCGTGGCCTCGCTCATGACGCGTGGCCTGGCCGAGCTGGCGCGCTTGGGCGTAGCGCTCGGTGCGAACCCGCTCACCTTTCTCGGTCTCGCCGGGGTGGGCGACCTGAGCCTCACCTGCAACGGCGAGCTATCTCGAAACCGTCAACTCGGCCTACAGCTGGCCAGCGGCAAAACCGCACGCGAGATCGTCAGCTCCCAAAAGGCGGTCGCCGAAGGCTATCGCACCTCGAAGGCGGTTCACCAGCTCGCGACGCGGGAAGGCGTGGAGATGCCGATCTCCGAGGCGGTCTACAAAGTCTGCCACGAAGGCGCCTCGCTTCCCGAAGAGGCGACGCGCTTGATGCAACGCGAACGCAAAGACGAGCTCGCGGGGATCTTCATGACGCAAAAGCGACCCGACCAATAGGCGGACGCAGGGTTGAAGTCAGCCCTCAGGGGTTCATTTCGTATTCGTCGCGAAGGTCGTACACCTGGCTCCAGACACGTTGGTAGCGCGCCTCGTCGAACACCGGCTTGCGGATCATTTTCTGACAAGCAGCCATCTGGATTTCGTTGCTCGACGGCTTCGAGTAGAGGCTCAGCGCGTGGCGTGAGAAGTCGCGGACCATGAAGTCGAAGATCTGATCGATCAGATCATCGGAGACGTCGTAGATCTTGGCGTTCTCCAAGATCAGCTGGCCGTAGACCACCAGCGCGAAGATTTCGCCTCCGGCAAGGAGGAAGTCGATGTCTTTTCTCTGTCCTTCGTCGGGCGGCGCCGCGAAGAGCATCTCTTTGAAGGCTGCGATCTGTTCGCGAAACACCGCGAGATTCGGAGTGTCTCGACTCCCATAGGCAATGTTGTAGTCGTGGAATCGAATCTTCCCGAGCCCCTTGGTGGGGCCCTGGTCGAAGAGGAAATCGTCGTTGGCCGCCTGGCTCTGCTGCGGCACGTCGGTGTAGTCGGCGGGCGCGAAAAAGTAGTTCGCCATGAACTTCACGATCAGAGCGATGTTCACGTGCACGGTGCCTTCGAGCTTCGGCAGGGCACGAATGTCTACGGCGGCCTGCTCGAAGAACATGTCTTTCTCGAAGCCCTTCGCTGCGATGACGTCCCACATGAGGTTCATCACATCCTCACCCTGGGTGGTCACCTTCATCTTCACCATCGGGTTGTACAACAGGTAGCGACGGTCTTCGGCCGACGCGACGCGCATGTAGTCCGCGGCCCGGAGCGCAAAGAGCTTCATGGCCGTCAGGCGCGCGTACGCGTCGGTGAACAGCTGCTTCACATGGGGAAAATCGGTCACACTCATGTTGTAGAGACGTCGATGCGACGCGTGATGAATCGCTTCGTAGAGCGCATGGGTGCACATGCCGATCGAGGCCCAGCCGAGGTTGTACTTCCCGATGTTGACCGTGTTGAGCGCGCTGTTCCACGCGTGCTCCCCTCGAGCGATGATGTCGCTTTCCTCGATTGGGTAATCCTCGAGCGCGTACTCCGACACGTAGTTCTGGCTTGCGACGACGTTTTTGATTAGATGGTAGTTTTCGTGCTGGGAATCGGCACCGAAGAACACGTAGTCGCCTGAATCCGCAAGCTTTCCAAAGGTCGACACGATCGCGGCCTTGTTGCCATTGCCGATGTAGTACTTGCTGCCGTTCGCGCGGTACCGACCGTCCCCCTGCGGGCTCAGGACCATGTCCGTCGAGTAAACATCGGCGCCGTGCTCTTTTTCGGAGAGGCCAAACGCGAAGATCCCGCCCTGCTCGAGGGCTCGCGCAGCCCGCTGCTTGATCGCCTCGTTGTCGCTCATCCAGATCGGCCCGAGACCGAGCACGCTGACCTGGTAGGTGTACCAGTACTGCAAACCATAGAAACCGAGGATCTCTGCGAACTCGCAGATCCGCCAGGTGTCCCATCGCGAATCGGGCGCGCCATGTCCCGCAGGCGTGCACATCGTCGCAAAGATCTTTTCCTCTTTGACGAAATCGAGGAAGTCCGCGTACCAAACCCGCGCGTGATAGTCGTCTTTGATTCGCGCTTTGCCTTTTCGCTCGAAGAACTCGATCGTTTTGAGCATCACTTCGCGGGATCGCTCGTCGGGATAGGCACGGCTGTGTTTCTTGGGGTTGAGGAGGACCGTCATCGTGGGGTCATACCACGAGGCGATCACTCGGAAAAGACGTGCTATCCCTGGTGGAAATGACGGCCTATCTATACCCTATTAGTCTGGCCACGGTGTCGGGGCTGGTGTTCCTTCTCGAGCGCTTCTTCCCCTGGCGGCCCGGGCAAAAGCAGCTCCGACCCAAGCTCTGGTCGGACCTGATTCATCTCGTGTTCAATGGTCATTTCCTCGGGCTGTTGCTGGCAGGCTTGGCCAGCACCTGGGTCTTGCCCTACGTCGACCGCTGGCTAAGCGCTGAAGGGCTCACCGACGCGGTGTACCGCAACGCCGCCGCGAATTGGCCGCTCTGGGCGCAGATCATCGTTGCGCTCTTCGTCGTCGATTTCATTCAATGGTGTGTCCACAACTCGCTCCATCGGGTTCCGTTCCTCTGGGAGCTGCACAAGGCGCACCACAGCGTGAAGGACGGCGAAATGGATTGGATCGTCTCCTTCCGTTTTTCGTGGCTCGAGGTGATCGTCTATAAGTCGGTGCTCTACTTGCCGCTGGTCTTCCTCGGGTTCCGGTGGGAGGCGCTGATGTTTCACGCGATCTTCGGCACGCTGATCGGCCATCTCAACCATTCCAACTTGGACCTCGGCCACGGCCCTTGGCGCTACGTCCTCAACAGCCCGCGGATGCACATCTGGCACCACGACTACGAAGGCACCGCCAAGACCACGGTGAACTTCGGCATCATCTTCAGCTGCTGGGACTGGATCTTCGGGACGGCGAAGATGCCGCCCGACCCGCCTGCGCATTTGGGCTTCAAGGGCGTCGAGACCTTCCCCGACAACTTCTTCAGCCAGGAGATCTGGCCACTGCAACGTCTGGCGCCGGGCGTGCACAGCACCATCGTGTGGTCCGTGATCGGCGCCCTGGTGATGGCCGCGGCCTGGTATCTGCGTGAGCCCCACAAGCTTCGGCCCGAAACGCCAATGCTGGGTGAGGTTGCCGCGGCGTCACAGCCGACGGGGGCTTTCCCCGCGATGAACGCCTACTCACCAAGCCCCGAGGAAGCGGAGAACGCGATCGAGCATTTCGGAAAGCGGGCCCGTGCGGACGGCTACCGGGACCCGAGCTCGATGGTGAGCGTGCCGGAGCTCGCCAAGGCCTTGGGCGCAGGAAGCTTGGTCGTGATCGACGTACGGCCGGAGGACCGTTTCGCGCTGGGACACATCCCGGGTGCGCGGCGCGTCTACCGAGGCGACTACTCGAGCAGCGACGAAGTCCCAGGCCTCTCGCGGTCGCCGGACGAGCTCGAACGGATGCTCCGCGATCGAGGCGTGGATCGAGACAGCACGGTGGTGCTTTACGGCGATGGCGGACCCGAACCCTACCGACTCTGGTGGACCTTGAAGACAGGCATCGGATTCGAAACCCGGGTGCTGGACGGAGGGCTGCAAGCCTGGAAGGCGGCGGGCCACTACGTTGCTGGCGGCGATGGCCTAGGAATCGAAGCCGGCGATGTAGCCGTGCGCGTACCCGCATCGCCGCCCGGCCAACGCTGGCCGCAGACCTCGGCCTTCCTCGCCGAGCACACCGGCGCACGGCTGCTCGATACGCGCAGCAGCATCGAGTTCGACGGCAGCGAGAAGCATCCCAAAGCCGCGCGCGCGGGCCACATCCCTGGCGCAACGCACCTCGACTGGGCGGAGGTGTTGCGCGACAAAGCGGGCGATCATCGTCTGAGGTCACCCGAGGCGCTCCGCGCCCTCTTCGCTGCCCACGGCGTCGGGGAAGAGACGCCCGTGGTGACCTACTGCCAATCGGGCACACGCTCCGCCGCGGTCTACTTCGCCCTTCACCAGCTTGGCTTCCGTCCAGACGAAATGCTCAACTACGACGGCTCCTGGGCGGAGTACAGCCGCCTCGATCTTCCGGTGGAGCCCTAGAGTGCGGGCTGCGGCCCTTACAGCGCTGGCATTCGCTCTGCTTCTCGGAAGCGCAATCGGCGCGGCTCGCGGCACCTCCACGTCGTGGCAGAGCGTCGACGATCGCTCCTATGTGCGCGGCGTTGCCCTAGGCTTGTTCGCAACCGATCCAGGCTGGGACTACGGCCCGCTCATCGAAGAGATTCGCGCCCGCGGAGCAACCGATGTGCTCGTCGTGGTCAACGCCTACCAGTCCGATCGCTTTGCCTCCGACATCGCCCCGCGCCCAGGCCGTTCACCAAGCGAGGCCACCGTGGCACGCACGCTAGCCCAGGTGCGGCGCGCGGAAATGCGTGTGGCCCTGATGCCGGTGGTGCGGCTGCAAAGGCGTGGCTCGCACGATTGGCGTGGGGTGATTGCGCCGGCCGATGGGCTCGACGCCTGGTTCGAGTCGTACCGGCGCTTCGTCGTTCCACTCGCACGCCTGGCACAGAACGCCGGCGCCCAGCGCTTTGTCGTCGGCTCCGAGCTGAGCTCTCTCGAACCCTATCAAGACCACTGGCGTGCCCTCATTTCAGAGCTGCGCGATGATTTCTCGGGCGCGCTCAGCTATTCGGCAAACTGGGATCACACAGACGCGGTCCAGTTTTGGGATGCCCTCGATGAAGTGGGCCTGACCGCTTACTTTCCACTGACGACGCCCAGCGAACCATCCTCAACCGAATCCCTCGCGCGCGCATGGCGCGCACCGCGCGCCGCCATCGACGGTCTGCAGCGACGCATCGGCAAGCCCGTCGTGATCACGGAAATCGGCTACCCCAGCCAAGGCAGCGCTGCCGGCCAGCCGTGGGACGACACCTCTTCAGAGGAACTAGATCTTCGCCTGCAACAGCGCCTGTACCGAAGCTTCTGCGACGCCTTCTCGCAGACCCCGAGCATCTCGGGCTTCTATGTTTGGAATTGGTTCGGCTTCGGCGGGCCACGTGACCTGAGCTTCACCCCGCGCGGCAAGCCTGCCGCCAACGAGCTGGCCAAGTGCTTCGAACGCGCCTGGCCGGCCTCCGCACACGCAGGGAATCCATCATGACGAGCACCCACGACGAACATGCTTCACGAGAAGGACGCCGCCGCTTCGTCCTCGGCACCCTGGGCCTGGGTGGAGGCACCTTGCTGACGGCCCTCAGCTCGTGCCGCAAAGCAGAACCGCCAGCGCCGTCCGCGTCCGCGCCCGCTGAGCCGAGACCCACACCGGCCGCGCCCGAGCTCCCCGACAACAAGGACCCAGCCAACTTCATCAAGCACGGGGACAACCCGCTCACGCTCGAAACACGACGCGAGAAGCTGGGCACTAGCGTGCTGACCGCCAGCACGGTCCTGTTCGTTCGCCAAAACCTGCCCTTGCCGCCACCGGAGCTCGTCGCCGACCGCGACGGTTGGACCACGCGCGTCGAAGGGGTGAAGCGACCCGGCGAGATGCGAGTCGACGCGCTCAAGCGGCTCGGCCTCGAGACCATCGCCACCGTGCTGCAATGCTCGGGCAACGGCCGCAAATACTACAAGCATGGCCCGAGTGGGTCGCGCTGGGGCGTGGGCGCCGCGGGCTGCGTGATCTGGAGCGGCGTGAGCCTACGCGCCGTCGTGGAGCACCTCGGCGGCGTCGCCAAGGGCATGCGCTACCTGACCACCACCGGCGGCGAGCCGATTCCGCCCGGTCTCGATCGCAACCAGGTGATCGTCGAGCGCTCGATTCCAATCGACAAGGCGCTCGACGACTGCCTGCTGGCTTGGGAGATGAACGGCGAGCCGATCCCGCGCTCTCACGGCGGGCCCCTTCGGCTGATCGTGCCCGGCTATTTCGGCTGCAATCAGATCAAGTTCGTGAAGAACCTCGCGTTCACGGCAGAGCAAGGCCCGGCCAAGATCCAACAGACCGGCTATCGCATGCGTCCCATCGGCGAAAAGGGCACCCCCGATCAGCCCGGCATGTGGGAAATGCCGGTCAAGTCCTTCATCACTGTTCCGACCGAGCAGACGCCGGTCGTGAAGGGGAAGCTCCGCGTCACCGGAGTCGCGTTCGGTGGAACCAAAGCCGTCGCGAGAGTCGAGGTGTCCACCGACGGGAAGCGTTGGCAGCAGACGCGCTTCGTCGGCCCCGACCTCGGCCGCTACGCTTGGCGGCTGTTCGAGCTGGAGCTCGAGCGCGGGCCTGGGCCGGTCAAGCTCTACAGCCGCGCGACCACCGTGGATGGCGATGTGCAGCCCGAGCTTCGGAACGAAAACGAGCGTGGCTACGGCAACAACAGCTGGCGGGACATGGGCGTCACCGTGCAGGTCTGCAACGCCGAAGACGAGGTCTGCCTGACGCCACCGCCCGAACGAAGCGACGCTCCGCGGGGCCCCCGCAAACCGGTGCAACTCTCCGAAGCCGGCAAGCGGGGGCGCACACTCTTCACCGAAACCGCAGCACCACCCTGCTCGACCTGCCACAGCCTCGCGGACGCAGAAGCGCTTGGCGCGGTCGGTCCCAACCTCGATGAGCTCGCTCGCAGCGTCCAACAAGTCGAAGCGGCGGTGACCAATGGGGTGGGCGCCATGCCCCCGTTTGGCGACACCCTGACCTCGGAGCAAATCAGCGATGTGGCCCGTTACGTATTCGAGGCCACTCGCCGCGACTGAGCCGCCCCGATCGTCCAGCGTCTCGACTCTTCTATTCGTTCGGAAGCGCCTGTAGCGCCTTTCGAGCGCGGCGCTTGGTCGCGGGGTCGGCTGCCGCGCGCTCTAGCCATTGGCGGGCCTTGGCGGCATCACCGAGCCGCTGATAGCAGCGGCCGATCGCGAGCTCTTCCTCCGGCCCGGGGGCATAGCCTTTTTGGTCACGGAGCCGCCGCTCGAATGCCGTGACCTTGTCCCTGCACTCGGACGTCTCATCGCGCTTCGCATCCATGTCATTGAGCTCGGCTGAAGCCAGAGCTGCATCCTCGGCGACCGCGCCGCCCGCAGCCGAGCGCTGGGCCACCCCTTCCGCTTTGGGCGCCGCAGGCGCCGCGGGCGCCGCTGCGGGCGCCATCCCTTGATTGTCCGCCTCAGCTTCGGGGACCGTCTGCCTGGCTATTGCCTCGCGCCGTTTTTTCGCCCGCATTGCCTGACGACGCGCCGGCCGGCCGCCGCCCTTCGCCGGTTCCGTGACCCCAACCCGTGCAACGTCGGCGATGTCATCCGTTGGCACCGCCGCGACTTCCTCCGATGCCGGCTCCTGGCCAAACCTCTCCTCGCGTGGGGCCTCCGCCATGGAAACGGTCTCTTTGGCCTCGAGCATCGGCTGACCTGCATCGGATTCGAACTGCACCGTTCGCGGGATCGACCAAACGCCGACGCCGACCGCCAACAAGGCAACGGCGGCCATCGCCCAAGGCGGAACCTGCGCCATTTTCTTGTAGAAGGGGACGGGTTTCGCGTCTTCGTCGGACCCGGACGCCGGTTCGGGCGCGGCCGATGCAAGACGCCGATCGGCGAGACTCAGGATCGCCGCATCGATGTCGGCAGGTGGCTCCTCGACGGGCAACTCCCTGGCGAGAGCAAGCCCCGCCTTCATCGCCTCGAACTCGGCGCGACAATCCGGGCATTCCGCGAGAATTGCGCGCACGCCTTCGGGGTCGACCGCCTCGCGCTCGATCAGCTCGAAAACCTGCTCTTTGCACTCCTCGCAGCTCATGCCTTTTCGACTCCCTTGCCCGCCTGCTCGCGCAGATCATCCAACCCCAGCTGAAGCCGCTCGAGCGCGTAGCGCATTCGGCTTTTGACGGTGTTCACCGGCACTCCGACGACCTCGGCGACCTCCTTGAAGCCCAGCCCCTGCAACTGGCGCAACAAAAACACCTCCCGCTGCTCCTCCGGCAGCTCTTCCACGGCGATCCGAATCCGTTCCCCGAGCGCCTGCCCTAAGGCAAGCTGATCCGGCGCCAGCCCAGGGTTGGCCACCCGCTCGACCATCGGATGGTCGGCGCCCCGTTGGGCTTCGTCGAGCGAGGCGTGCCCGCGGAACTTCATCTTTCGTTGATGGTCGATGCAGGCGTTCCGAGCGATCGTGTAGAGCCAAGTCGAGAATTTCGAGTCGCCACGAAACTCCGAGCAACGCTCGATGACCTTGGTCCAGCTGTCCTGGTAAAGCTCTTCGGCTCGCCCCCGATCGCCGACTCGACGCAAGAGAAAGTTGAAGAGCGGCCCACGGTAGCGGTGAAAAAGCACTCTGAATGCTCCCGCATCGCCATTCCGGTACGCGCGCAAAAGCTCCTCGTCCGACAAATCGCTCACGCGGAGCCTCCATCGTTGGCGCGGAACAGCTTGTGGTTCGGACGGTCACACATGAATAGACGTCTGAGGCCTGGAACAGATCTAGTCGATGTGACCTAAGTTTTACAAACGGATGGTGATCCACGGCTTAGATTATGAATGTGGAACCGAGGTCCGCATCGACGAAGTCTCCAAACCGATTGGTCCACCGACTGGTCCGTCATGGTGAGGTGGCGACGTTTCGAGAGCTTTGCGCCCAGGTTCTCACCCCACACACTCGCTACCTCGTTCTCGACCTCGATCGAACGATCCATCTGGGGCGCGACCTGGGCGAGGCCCTGGGTTGGGAGCTCTGCGCCTACCAAGGCTACGGGCGCGAGCAGTTCGAGCGGATGGGAAGCCGGCTCGAAAGCGGCAAGTTCCTTTTCGATTGGGACCACCCCCAAAGCACCGCGCGCTATCTCGCGAGAAGCCTCAAGATCTGGGCCTACCCAGGCGTCTACTATGGCTTCTGGGGCAAGGCCGCCTCACGGCTCGACTGGCTGCGAAGGCGTGGCTTTCAGCATTTCGTCGCAGACCCGATTCGCGCCGCGCAGCGCGTTCCTCAGCTCACCCTGCTTCGACATCTGCAGACGGCATCGGAAGATGTGCTGCGAGAGCTCGCGGAGCGCATCTGGCACCGGCACGAGCCCGACCAGGTGATCGACCGCGCGGACCTCGCCTGGGTTCGCGCCCAGTGGCCCCAAATCGAGGTCGTCCTGACCAGCGCTTCGCCGAAGCCAACCGTCGAAGTCGCGGGCGAAGCGCTCGGCGTCGACCACGTTCACTACTCCACCCTTGACCACATCAACAGCGGCGAGGCGAAAATCAAGCGTCTTCGTGAGCTCTGCGGCTGCCTGGGTGACCCGGCAGTCGAAATCGTAGGCATCAGCGATACGAGCCGGGGCGAAGACCACTGCTGGGCCCAACATTTCACCCGCGTCGTCGACATCAACAGTCCGACACCGTTCCCTGCGATCGTATCGAGCGACTCGCCGCTCTTGGAGGTCCACTCCGCGACCGTGCTCACCAGGCACGAACGTGAGCAACGCGCCGCGGGCCACGAACACTACCTCGACTCCCGCCGCAAGAAGCTCGCTCCGATGCGAACCAAGCTGGAGCTCACCCGAGAAGATCTCGAACGCCGCCTCGGCCGCCTGCTCGAACGAGTCAACTCCCTAGCAAGCGCCCCAGGCCAGATCAGCGGCGACATCGCGTATCGCTTGGCCATGCTGCAAGAAGCGTCGACGACGCTGGCTCACGCGTAAGTCAGCTCATGCCGGGCAGCGCGGGAAGACGACGCGGGGCTGCGCCGGACGGGGCGGCGTCGAAGGGCTCGCGCTGCCGCGCAGGTCTTGGGGCCGGGGTGTTGGGTTGGGCGCGTGGTTTGGTCTAATTACACCACCCGCCCTCCCCCACCCGTGATCCTCCCTGCCGCGGCCTTTGCTTCGCTTGGCCTGGCGGCGCTTCGCGCCGGGCTTCGCCCTTCGGGCTCGCACTGCCGCCGAACCCCCGCATCGCGTTCCGCCGCGCCCCTGCATTCCTATCCATTCAATAGGAGAACGGCTCGGGATGGGCAGCACAGGGATTGGGTCGAGCCTAGCCGTGGGTCGTCTTAAGGATTAGGGGGCGAGTGGGTCCCAATCCCGAGCACGCCCGTCGCGAGCCGTTCTCCGGTTGCTCAGTCGATGTTTCGGGCGTCTACGGAGGAGACTCGGACTCGTCGGCGTCTATTCTAGCTCTTCTTCATCGCCCTCGAGTGTATCGAGCTCGAGCTCCTCGTCTCCCCCTTCGAGAGAGTCCAAGTCCAGCTCCTCGTCGTCGCCTTCGAGGGAATCCAGGTCCAGCTCCTCGTCGTCACCGCCCAATGAACCGCCCAGGTCCACCTCCTCGTCATCGCCTTCGAGGGCATCCAGGTCGAGTGTGTCGTCGTCGCCTTCCAGGCTGTCGAGGTCGTAGTCGCCATCCATATCCATGTCATCGTCGCCTGAATCGAGATTCACCTCGCTGCTCTCGACCAAGCTCGGGAGCCAAGTCGAAAGAGATGGAATGTAGGTGACGATGATCAGGGCGAGGCCCAGAAGCCCGATGAAGGGCAAGACGGAGCGATAAAGCTGGGTGATCGGCTTGTTGAAGCGGAAGCTCGAGATGAAGAGGTTCAGGCCTACGGGCGGCGTCATGTAGCCGATCTCGAGGTTCAGGAGGAAGACAATCCCCAGGTGATACGGGTCGACGCCGAATCTCATCGCGATCGGGACGATGAGTGGCACCACGACGACGATCGCGGAGAAGATGTCCATGAGCATGCCGACGCCGATGAGGAAGAAGTTCAACGCGATCAGGAACATGAGCTGGGACGTGATGAAGCCTTCCATCGCATCGAGAATCATCATGGGCACGCGCGCTTGAATGAGGAACGCTGTGAAGCCAATCGCGGTCGCCAAGATCGCGAGAATGGCGCCGACCAGCGTCATCGACTCGCGGATGATCCGCGAGAGGTCGCCCCGGAAGCTGACGTCCCGGTAGATCCAGACCTCGATGATCAAGGTGTAGATGGCCGTGAACGCGGCTGCTTCGTGGATACGAAGCAGGCCGCTGTACATTCCACCGAGGAGTGCAATCGGAAGCAGCGCCTCCCATTTGGCCTCCCACAGAGTCGTGAACGCTTCCCTAGCGTTGAATCTCGTGCGCGGCATCTTGTGCTTGATGCCGGTGGCCGAGCTGTAGATCGCGAGGGCAGCGACGGTGACGATGCCGGGAATCAGGCCCGCCAAAAAGAGCTTTTCGATCATGATGCCGGCGACGACGCCGTAGATGATCATCGGGACGCTCGGTGGGAACAGAAGGCCGAGCGAGCCACCGGTCGTCACCAGGCCGAGGGAGAAGTTCTCCTTGTACTTGTCCGCGACCAGGGCCGGATAGAGAAGCCCACCGATGGCCACGATGGTGATGCCACTGCCACCAGTGAAGGTCGTGAAGAAGGCCGAGGCCACCAGGCACACGATCGCCAGCCCACCCGGCATCCAGCCGAGCCAGGCACGCGACACCTTGACCAAGCGATGCGGTGTGCCGCTCTCCGCCAAAAGATAGCCGGCGAAGGTGAACAAGGGAATCGTCACCAGGAGGGGCGAGTCGGCGAACTTTTCACTGAAGACGTCGTTCGCGGTGCCGGTGATGCTCGTGTCGGGAAGGGCTCCGAAAAGCAGCATCGCAGCCGCGCCGAAGATGGCGAAGAGGGGCGCGCCGAGAATGGCGAGCGCCGTGAGGATGAGGATCCAAATAGTGTCCATCGCTCAGCCCTCGTCTTCCGGCTCTTCGGGGAGGCGATTGGTGGTGAACGTGACGCTGGCTGCAATCGCACGACTCAAGAATCGTGCTGCCATGAACATGAACATGGCGGGGACGATCAGCTGCAAGGTGACGTCGGGCGTCGGCATCGTGGCGCCAAATACTTCGAGCGCGCTCCTGAGCCAGCAGAACAACTCCGGTCGCGAAAGCCCCGCATCGGCGAGGATCTCGATAGGCGCATTGCAGATGTGGACCATGTCGTCGGTGGGCCCGAGCACGGAGTACTCCAGCGGAATCTCCTGGGCGTTGTTGAGCACCGAAAGCCAGAAGACGCGGCCGAGATAGAAGCAGGTGATCGCTGAGAAAGTGCAGACGATGGCCCGGAGCAACTGCTTGATGCGGGGCGGGGAGAGCCGAGGGATCACGTCGATGGCGATGTGCTTCTCGTCGAAGGTGGAAAGAGAGGCTCCGAAGAAGGCAAGCCAGAGCGTTCCCTTCTGTAGGAACGAATCGGCCCAATCCATGCGCTCGAGAACGAGGTTGGCCCAGTCAAAATCGAGATTGGTCAGGTTGCGGAGCGCCGCCTGGGTGGCCGCGACCAGGATCATGATCAGAAGGACGGCCGCGGCGATCGCCGCCTCGCCACGCGCGAGCCCTCTGTCTAAACGCCGGATGTACTTCACTCTTGCCTCTTCGTAGCCGCTTCGTTCGAAACGCCGGAGCTAGGCAGAGTAACTTCGGTAGTGGCTGATATCACTAAAAAAGCTGGTCCGCGTGCTCGATGTACAGGGCGGCGCGAACGCGAGCCATCCGATTGGCCAGCCTCGCCTCGGGAAGGGGATCCTCGGCGTCCATCACCTCGGTCAGAAGCTTGTCGAAGAGCTTCCGATCCCCCTCCTTAACCGCATAGTAGCGGGCCATGTTCAGCTGGATCTGGAGCGCGCGCCGCTCGGTGCGGGCCAGCGCTTTCTCGAAGTAGACCTTGGCCACTTCCATATCGCCGGCCATCTCCGACGCGGTCGCCACGCCCATGAACGTGTAGCCAGCCGCGTTGTAGTAGTCCGGGTCGAGCTCGATCGAGCGCACGACAAATGCCTTCGCATACTCGAGGTCCGCGACCGCCTCCATGTCGTCCTTGGCGGTGTTGATGTAGGAGCCCCAAGCATAACCGTGCCAGAGCAGCATCTCGGCATCGGCCTTGTCGATGAACGCCTCCTGCAGCCAGGTCTCGAGGTCCTCGACGGTACTCTTTACGGCGAGGTCGACGTCCGGGTTGTGGAGCCGAACCCAATGCCGGGTCAGGTCGAGCGCCCGCACGTACATGATGCGCGCACGCTGCCGTTGAACGTCGGCTTCTTCGTACTCGCTCTCGAACTCGAGCTCCTCGACATCGGCCTCGACCCAGCCATATGCGTACGCGATGTACGCCTGCGCCAACTGCGACAATATCGCCTCGTTGTCGGGGACGACTCGGAGGATCCCCTCGAACTGCACGACGGTCGCCGGGAGCGCCTCGCCCGCCAGGTCGTAGTCCCAGTACGATTCGAATGCGGGCGCCGCTCGCGTGAACAGCCCCGCCGTCGAGTCGGCGGTGAATTTGGCAACGTCGCAGCCGCCGAGGGCGACGATGCAGATCACGCCAATCGCCGATCGGAGCCGGCGAGACAAGGGATCTTGGTGCATGGAGCGAGGTGTACGAAAATCTAGGGGAAACTGTCAATCGAGATCGTGTAGGGCAGATTGCTTGACGGAGGCGGCGGAGGCCCCCAGCATTAGGAAATGCTTAGATTCCGGTTGCTGCCTCTACTAATGGGCCCGATCGTAGTGGCTCTCCTATCCGCCGCCCCCGCCGATAGCTCCGTCGTCGAAGGGCTCGAGCTCGAAGAGCTGGCCTCCGAAGCCGACCGTATCCTCCTCGGCCGCGTTCTGTTCTCCGAGTCGTTCCAGCGGAGAGACGGACAGATCTGGACCTGGCACCGCATTGGGGTCGAACGCGAGATTCTCGGCAATGCTCCCGACGAACGTGAAGTCATCGTCGAGACCATGGGCGGTCGAATCGGGGAGATCGGAATGCGCGTCGAAGGTGAAGCCTCTTTCCAGGTGGGCGAGCGAGTACTGGTATTCGTCTATGGCGGGGGGCCGTACGCAGCATATCGGCCGGTCGGTATGGGGCAAGGCGTGATGCGCGTGCGCAGAGAGAAGGGCGTCGACACGGTCCGCCAAAGCCGCGAAGGATTGCTGCTGGTCCGCCGCGACGCCGAAGGTCGCTTGAAGAGAAACTTCGGCGCGGTGCCAGAGCCCGCGCGCCTCGACGCGTTGCTTTCCAAGCTACGACAGATCAGCGCGCAACAGGGGGCACGTCGATGAGTCATCGCAGCCTGAGCTCCTTTTGTGGGGCCGCGCCGCTCGCGCTCGCGCTTCTGGCTTCCTTCGCGGCAAATGACGCCTCGGCCTACTGCCGAATGACCACTGGTGGCGGCGCCCAGGTTGGCGAACAGGCCTGCGTCGAGATCGGGGCGCCCCTCGTTTGGAACGACACCTGCCTGTCGTACGCGGTCGATGGAAGTGGCTCGGAGTGGATGGAACTGAGCGACATCGAGGACTCGGTGAACGCCGCATTCGAAACTTGGGAGACCGCCGAATGCCCCGGAGGCTCTACGCCGAATCTGGTCTTCAAGCCGTCCATGCAGCCCTCGAGCTGCAAGCGAGCCGAGTTCAACAACGTCGGGAACGTGAACACGATTGCCTTCCTCGACCCATGGGAGGATCCCTGCCGCGACGCGGATGACCTGCCCTATGATCCCCGTGCTTTCGCCGTGACCATCGTCTGGCACAACACGACAACCGGGGAGATCCTCGACGCAGACATGATGATCAACGATCTGCGATTCGTCCCCGGCGGGAGCGCCGGTGGCCCCTACGCCGATTGCCCCGAGACGGGTTGCCTGGTTCCTGACGCCGACTTGCGCGGTATCATCACTCACGAAGCCGGACACTTCATCGGCATCGGTCATTGCAACCCCATCGACAAAGATGATCCCAATGATCCTTGCGTGGTGGCCACGATGTTCGCGTCGGCAGAGCGAAATGCCGTCGACAAGCGGAGTCTCGCACCGGACGACATCGATGCGGTGTGCGACATCTACCCTCCCGGAAACCTGGATGACACCTGCACCGCCATTCCCATAGGCGGCCTCCAACTCAACTGCGAAACCACCGAATCCGGAAACCCGATTACATGCGACGGCCCCGGGGCCGTGTCGAGCAGCGGCGGCTGCAGCTGCAGCACGACCCAAACCCCCGCAGAGGCCCTCTGGGCGACCATCGCTGCGTTGATCGGGCTTACGGTGACGCGGCGGCGGTCAGCTGGGCGCGGCGCATGATCCTGAACTGAACGCGCCGGTTGCGCGCCCGATTTTGCTGAGTGATGTTCGGTGCGAGCGGACGGGTCGGCCCATAGCCCTTCGCCGTCAAACGATCTGGCTCCACACCATGCTGGGTGAGCCATCGCTTCACGGATTCCGCGCGCTGCTGCGACAGCCGCATGTTGAGCGCGCGGTCACCTCGGTTGTCGGTATGCCCTTGAACCTCGACGAGCTCGAGGTCGGGGTTCCGAATGAGCACGTCCGCGACCTCCAAGAGAAGAGGCTCGCTGTTCGGCAAGATCTCGTCGCTGCCGGTGGCAAAGCTGATCTGCCGACGCAGCGCGATTTGCTTGTTTTTCAGAACGACGCCAGGACGCGATGGTTTGCGAAGCACTCGAAGCTGCACGGTGGTCTCTCGACGCTCCTGGATTTCGACGTCGGCAACCGTGATGAGATAGATCGGATCGTCGACGTGGGCGGTGTACGTACCGGCCACGAGCGCATCGACTCGCACCGAACCGCTTTCGTCGGAAATCAGACTGTGCTCGGAGGGCCCACGCAGGGTGATGGAAACCTTGGGAACCACGTTGCCCGCACGGTCTACCGTGACGAGCTGCAGCCGGCCATCGCGGCTCGACGGCACGAGCCTGCATTCGGTGTCCGATGGAACGGTCGCGCGGCACTGCGCTGGAATGAAATCGGGGTGCGATATCTCGACTACGACCTCGCCTTCCGGGAGACCGTAGGTCACGAATCGGCCAGCGGAGTCGGTGAGCTGCGGGGATATGTCTCGGCCGACGATCCCGACGAAGGCGCCGGAAACTGGGCTGTCGCTCCCCTCTACGAAAACCCGGCCGTGTAGCTGACCCGTGGGCACCGAGTCCGTGACGGGCTCCGCCGGAACCGAAACGATCGGCGGCGCCGGGCGTGGGTCGAATGCGTAGGCGACCCCCAAGATGACGTTGTACGGGGCGGTTGGCGCCAGCTCCCGGACGAAGTGGCGCGTCCCGGTGAGCCCGACGTCGGCTGCGACGGTGAACGCTAGCCCCTTGGGCGGCGGAAGAATTCGCAGACCAAACGTGAGCGCCATCGGAAAAGCCTTCGGGCCTTCGTCCGCGAGGCAACCATCGTCGTTATTACGAACAGCGGCAGCGCACTGGAATCCCTGGCGGTTGATCGGAATGTCCCACTGCCACTCGAGCATTGGATGGAGCCCCACCTTGCGGGCCCTGAGCGGGGCTTCAAACCCCGTCGCGATGCGCACGAAGTCCGTTCGATTGACGCCATAGGCATACCGCTCGAACGCGGTGAGCAGGTGACGTGTCTCCTCGGGGCGGGGCACAGCGCCGCCGAACGCCGCGTATCTCCGATCTTCGATGCCTTCGGTGAGGTTCGCGGAGTTGTCGAACCAGTACTGGGCGTTGACTCGCAGGATCATCGGCGCCTCGTGAAGCTCGTGCTCTCGGAAGTCGAAGGTGAGGTTGCCGCGGAAACCGAAACTGGTGGAGCGGAGTCTGGCCTTGGGGTCACTCACGCCGCCGAGAAAGGCGAGGCTCGCGTCACCGCCGACGGCGAGCCAGGGCTTCGCCCGATAGAAGCCCTTGAGGCCGAGCAGAACGTCGGCGACGCGCTGGATCAACATGGGGTCGTTGGAGTCGTCCCAGGCCGAGGTCACTTCTGCCGCCGCGAACACTTCGAGGTACTCGGTGGGCGTAACGCTCAGCGAGAGATTGCCCGCGAAGTGCTGTACCCGGTCGGTCGGGACAAAGTAGTCGCCGATCACGAAGAACTCGGTGTTCAACGCGAGACGGAACGTGCCTTGGGGACCAGAGGCGGCATCGATGATGCGAATGCCGCCGGTCGGCCCGCTGAAACTGTTCTGGACCTCGGCGACCCGGGCTTCACGCGCGGCGTCGGGGGAAACGGGATCGGCCTCGGCATGGACCGGTGCCGCGCACGCCAATGCAATAACGCCCCCCAAACAGGGCAGTATCCAACTCCTGCGCATTCCCCTCGCCTGTTCCCCACCCGAAATTATGGCACTTTGCGGGTGCTCTGCGCCAACTTGAACGGGCTATTTCGCGGCGATGTGGAGATCCGCCTTGCCGTCCGGCGGGATCATCACCTTTTTGGGGGCAGTAGCGCTTCCGCTCGGGGGCTTGAACACGGCTAGGTACCGGCCGCCGGGGACCGACCTCATGGTGCAGCTGCCCTGACTGGTTGTGCAGGTGAACGTACCGCCGGGTCCGCTGAGCTCGACGCGCCCATCCACGGGCTTGTTGTCCGCGCTACGCACCTTTACGTGAACGACAGCATCGGCTTTGACCTGCGCTGTGAACAGGAGGCTGAGGGCGCACACGAGGACGGCGGCGAAGCGGCTCATCACTCGTCAGCCTTCTTCGACCGCGCTGGCAAAATCGCTGAGGCCGACTTCTTCGTACTCGTCTTCATTTGATTCAGGGGGCTCCGAATCTTCGACGTCGGAGTCGCTCGGAGCTTCATTGGCTACCGCAGATCGGCGACCATTGGGATCGGGCAGCGGCGGCCGGGATGGGATCGGAAGCCCATCTTCGTAGGCGAAAAGCCCCGTGGTGTGGACATCGCTGACCTCTCCATCCGTGCTGAAGCGGAGCTCCTCGGCCTTTGCAAGGGAAGGCCGAGTGAGACCGTCGGGAGGTTCGGCGAGGCGCAATCGGGGCGGAGCAGGAGGCGCCTCCGGTGGTGCGGCCATCGAAGGGATGGGAACCGGCATGCCGACTTGCGGCGCGGCCGCGATGCCGTGCTCGAAGGCATAGTCGGCGTCGACGTCGTCCTCTTCTGTGGCGATCGCTTCTTCCTGGGCTTCTTCTTGCGCTTCTTCTTCCGAGGCTTGTTCAGCATCGGCCATCATCGCTTCCGGATCGACCGCGGCAACGACGGTGGCCAGCTCATCCTCGTCCGCGTATTCGTCCTCGACTTCTTCGATCGAGGATTCCGGTTCGTCGTCGGAGTCGTCGGAGTCGTCGGAGTCGTCGGAGTCGTCGGAGTCGTCGGGCGGCACTGTTTCGGCCGCGGACTCCTCGGGCAAGTCGGAATCGTACTCACTAGGCGCGACGGAATGCACCTCGCCGGGCACGAGTGAGAAGACTTCATC
>JAOTXX010000014.1 GCA_029862185.1 Myxococcales bacterium | reverse complement strand
TGGTGTCGTCACGCTCCGTACCGCCTTTGGCGATGTCTTTGTAGCTCTTGACCTCGCCACCGTGCTTGGCGCTCATCACCTTCATGATCGCCGCCGTCAGCGTCGTCTTGCCGTGGTCGATGTGACCAATCGTGCCTACGTTCATGTGTGGTTTGTCTCGGACAAACTTTTCTTTAGCCATCGTTCGTTCCCTACTTCGTCGTTCTTCTGAATGGGGTCGCATGAACCCACGAAACCTGCGGAGCCCAGGATGAGACTTGAACTCACGACCTCCCCCTTACCAAGGGGGTGCTCTACCACTGAGCTACCTGGGCATAGTCTGATTTGCGGGAGCGGGCGACCGGGCTCGAACCGGCGACATTCAGTTTGGAAAACTGAGGCTCTACCAACTGAGCTACACCCGCGTAATCGTTTCGTTCATCTCCTGGTGGAGGGTGGTGGGTTCGAACCACCGTAGGCATAAGCCGGCAGATTTACAGTCTGCTCCCTTTGACCGCTCGGGCAACCCTCCATGGTCATTCGTGTATTCGAGTAGAGCTGGCGATGAGACTTGAACTCATAACCGCCGGTTTACAAAACCGGTGCTCTACCAGTTGAGCTACGCCAGCATGACGGCGGCGGCTGGTCTACGTGCCGACCCCCGCGAAGTCAAGGGAATCGGGGCTCAAAGGCCTGAGGACGGAGGCACACACGCCTTCAGGCCACCTTGTGGGTCGACGAAGTCGATATTGGCGGAGCAGTTGGACTCGTTCTCGGGGGCGCGATTCAGGTTGCACTCCAATTTGTCCAGGCAGATCCGAAAGCAGTAGGTTTCGAGGTCATCGTGAGTCACACAGGCCGAACCCTCGGGGCAGTCGGTGTCGCCTTGGCAGCCCACGAGCCCGCAGTAGCCCCCCTTAAACCGAGTGAGACAGTCGAGCTCGAAGCTCATCTCCACCCGACACTCCGCTGCCTCCGTGCACTGAGCGCCAACGCCGAGCCGGTCCGCCTCCGTGCTGCCGTCGCCACAGCCCGCGGCCGCCCCTGAAATGAGGAGCAGGCCAAATACATACATACTCTTACACATAACCACCTCTCATGACTCCGCTCGTTTTTGAGCCGACTCAATCCTGTTCCGGCCGTTGGCCTTCGCCTTGTACATCGCAGTATCCGAGGCCTTGAGGAGCGCGTCGAGTGCCTCGCCGTGCTCCGGAAACGCAGCCACCCCCACGCTCGCCGTCACCGCGAGGTAAGGCGCGTTCGGGATCTTCATCTCCTGAACCGCTGCCCGGCAGCGCTCGGCAGCGCCCATCGCTTGCTCGAGGTCTGCCCCCGGCAGGAGAACGACGAACTCTTCCCCCCCGAAGCGCCCCACGATGTCTCCGGCGCGCAGGGCGGATTGCATCGCGCGGGTCGTTTGTTGAAGCACCAGGTCACCGCGTGCGTGCCCGTGCGCATCATTGATGCGTTTGAAGTGATCCAAGTCCAGCATCAAGATGGCCAACGCTACTCCGTCACGACCGGCCTTGAGCACGGCGCGTTCCATGACGCTCATCGCAAATCCGCGCGTATACGCTCCAGTCAAGGAATCGAGCTGCGCCGCTTCGGAAAGCGACCGCTCGTCCTGGCGCCAGACACTGATCAGGTGATCCATGATGATGGCGAGCGGAATGTAGATGATCGCCGCGGCCACTGCACGCTCGGCGGCGACCTGGGCAATATCGAATTGCTCGAACGACGCTTCGAACAACGACAAGAACGGAAGCACGCCAGCCCTGCTCGCGAAGTGCATCAAGGACATCGACAGCAGCCAGCCCCCGACGGCCAGCCAGAGCCAGCGGCGCTCGAGAAGCACCATCCCCAAGAGAAGCGCGGCCACGGTGACCAAGCCGCTGACCGCCGTATACGGGCCGAGCGCGTAACACACGGCCGTCCCAGTCAGGATGTGCGCCGCGATGGTGACGAGGAGAAGCCGCGAGTATTTGTCGCCGTGACGTACGTAGAATCGCCGGGTCCAGGCGTAGAACCCCGCCCAGAAGAGCAGAGCGGCAATGGCGAGGATCGTCGTCGTCCGCAACGCCAATTCGTCTTCGGGACGTTGGAGAAGGAACGGCCAGCCATCGAGCGCGGCAAAGGAGAAGGCCACGATCAGCATCAGAAGCGCCGTGAGAAACTGCACGTAGAGCGAGCGGTCGCAAGCGTTCCAGCCAAAGGGCGAACCTGTGGGCAGCAAGCGCCCACCGAACGGGTTCCGGGATCCGCGTGTACGCGCACGAGCTCGACTCTTCATCTCATCCGAGCTCGATGGAAGCGGTGGTGGCTCGCTCTGTAGACTGACCGCCATGTCCCCTCTTTCAGGGTAGCAACCGGAGACAAAAGGTGTTCACTAAGCCGCGTCGTGGACTCCGATGGGTCGGGTCGCCAAGACGAGCTCTCGGACACGAACCCAGCGACGAAGCGAATGCCAATGCGCGTTCGCCATCGCCAAGAAACGAATCGCCGTATCGTTGAAGAGGAAACCATGCGTATCACGAACGACTTCTGCTCCGATCCACAGCGGCTCTGGCTCCCCCGGGAGGGTGAGCCGAATCTGCAAACGATCGCGGCTCCGATTGCCCAGAATCGCCAACGAATCGAGCAGCAAGCCGTGCTCACCGAGGCTGGTCACGAAGGCGGGCAAGACCTCGTCATCGGCGACGAGCTCGGCGTAGAGCGCCACCGGGAGAAGAGTTTCACGGTGTGCACCTTGCAGCATCGTCCCTGAAGCTACGGGGCACGGCCAAACCGAGCAAAAAACCTACCGTCACTTGGAACCCAAAACCCCATGATTCCGGGGCACTGGGTCGCGTCTTCGCGATAGCCGGAGACCTGGTTTGACGCGGTGCCTCAGCCTGTGGTACCGGAAAATGAATGGTGGTTCATTCAACGGCCAAGAAGCGAAAAGGCTCCATGCCGGAGAAACGCGACCGCATTCTGAAGGCCGCGATTCAGGTCTTCGCGAAGAACGGCTTCTACGCGACTCGGGTCAGCGAGATCGCGAAGGCGGCCGGAGTCGCGGACGGCACGATCTACCTCTACTTCAAGAACAAGGACGACGTCCTCATCACCATCTTCGAGGAAGGAATCGAGCAGCTGCTGACGATTTTGCGCGGAGTCGCGGAAACCGACGATACGTTCGAGAAACGCATCAGCCGAATCATCGAGCTGCAGCTCGGCTTGCTCGAGGAACAGCGCGACTTGGCCGAAGTGATCACGGTGAACCTTCGGCAATCGTCGCGCCTGCTCAAGCAGTACGCGACACCCCTCTTCATGCAGTACATCGATGTGATCGCAGGGGTCGTCCGCGACGGGCAGAAGGAAGGCGCGTTTCGCAAAGACCTCAATCCGCGCATCGTCGCGCGCAGCTTGTTCGGCGCCTTGGATGCGATTCTACTCACCTGGGCGCTGGGGGAAGGTGACCCGGCTGCGCTGCGCAAAGCCGCTGCGCATTGCGCCAGCCTTTTTCTCGAAGGCCTTCGTCAGCGTTAGCGGAGTGCATCGGGAGGCGAGCCAAAAGCGATGACTTCCTCGCAACGAGACCAGACCTGGCGGGAAGCCTACGACGCCAGCGGATATGTCGTTCTGCAAAGATTGCTGAACGAAGATGAGCTCGGGGAGGTCCGAGATGCGCTCGCCCCGCTTCTCGCCCAAGGCCCATCGGGCCGCAACGACTTCGAAGGTACCAAGACCCAGCGGGTCTACACTTTGGTGGCGCGCGGGAAGGTATTTGAAAGGCTCGTGGAGCATCCGGTGGTGCTCTCGATGATGGACGAGCTCCTGCTGTCCAACTATCTGCTCACCGCCAATCAGGCTATCTCGATTGCGCCGGGCGAAACCCCTCAGCCCGCGCATAGCGACGACGCGTTCTACACCGTCCCGAGGCCACGTCCGGCGGTCAGCGTGTCGACCATGTGGGCGATCGACGACTTCACCGAAGCGAACGGCGCAACGGAAGTCATCGCCGGGAGTCATCGCTGGACCGACGAGCAGCTCGAAGACCTTTACGACCGTGATGATTCCGATACGCTAGCGCCGCACCATCAGGCTCAGCTTCAGCCGTTGATCATGCCAGCAGGCTCGTGCGCGGTGTTTGCCGGAACACTGGTGCACCGCGGCGGTGCGAATCGTTCAAGTGCCGTGCGCCGAGCGATCAGCAATCAATACTGCGAGCCCTGGGCACGCACCCAGGAAAATTTCTTTCTGGCGGTCCCTTCCGAGAAGGTCACGAAAATGTCACCGCGCATACAGGCCATGTTGGGGTACTCGATTCATCCACCCTTCATGGGACAAGTCACCGCGCGCCACCCACTCAAGACCTTGGATCCGGATTTCGAAAACCCGCTCGAAGATTGATCGTGACCTTTGGCTCCGCTGCGCACGGGCTAGCGAATCGCGGCATCGATCATCTCTTGGCTCCGCTCCCAGAGCCGCCGCGCAGCTTCTTCATCTGTGGAGGCGCGGCTGGGCTTGGCCTCGCGCACTTTGTCGAAGTAGCGGCCCGTGACGCCCTCCAGCTCAGGCGCCGTTGCGACGTAGATCGACGTCTTGGCTCCCTCGGCCTCGGACATGACGATCATCCGCGCAAACGGCGAGCGGTGCAGCGCATTGAGGAACACGTTGTTCCGCGTGATGTTGCTGCGGACGTTGCCGGGGTTGAGGGCGTTGGATGTGATCCCGAGGTCCTTCCAGCGGCGCGCGAGCTCGTTCGAGAAAAGAATGTTCGCCAGCTTCGAGTGGCCGTAGACCCAGAATCCCCGCCAGTGCTTCTCGAAATTGAGATCATCCCAGTTGAGGGATTTCGGGCGGGCGTGCATCGAAGAGGAAACGTTGACCACCCGCGCACTGCCGCTAGCGCGAAGCGTGTCCTGCAGCTCGTTCGTCAGCAGGAAATGGGCGAGGTGGTTGACGGCGAAGGTGTCCTCGAATCCGTCTTTGCTGACCGTGCGCTCTCTGTGCCAAACCCCAGCGTTGTTGACTAGCACATCGAGCCGTCCGAAACGGTTTCTGATGTCCCAGGCCAATCGCTGCACTTGCGCCAATGCAGAGAAATCTGCCTGAAAGGTCTCGATGCGACCGATGGAACCGGAACGCAGCTCTTTGGCGGCGTCTTCGAGGCGCCCCGCGTTGCGCCCAACGATTCCCACGACTTCGAAGCGCGAGCTCAGGCCGCGCGCGGTCTCGAGGCCGATGCCACTGCTTCCACCGGTCACCAACGCGTAGCGAGTGGCTCTGGTCTCCTCGCGCACGATGCGCTTCTAGCACAGCTGAGCGGGGTGAAAGGCGCGAGCTGCCGGGCACCGGGCCGCGCTCCTTGACAGCTCCCTAAAACGCTCCTACATCGCCTGCGATTTTCAGCATTTAACAGCCTTTCACGGCTCAACGATCTGAGGAGGAAGTGTGAAGATCCTCGTATCCATCAAGCGCGTTGCGGATCCGGACAACGCAAGCAAGCTCAAGGTGAGCAGCGACGGCACCACCGTCACATCGGAGGGCCTCGAATGGAAGATGAATCCATTCGATGACTGGAGCCTCGAAGCTGCGCTGCGATTGACCGAAAACGCCGCCGAAAAAAACGCGCGTGTTGGTGAGGTCGTGCTGGTTTCGATCGGACCAAACGACGAGCACACACAGCGGATCATCCGCGAAGGTCTCGCCAAGGGCGCCGAGCGCGGCATCCTGGTCGAAGCGGACGAGGGCAATCTCGACGCCGGCGTCGTGTCCTCGATCCTCAAGGCCATCGTGGATAAGGAGAGCCCGGACCTGGTCGTGATGGGCAAGCAGGCAGCCGACGGCGATTCGAATGTTGCCGGGACCGAGCTCGCGGAGAAGCTCGGCTGGCCCGTCATCAACTACGCGATGAAGATCCAGACCAGCGACGACGGCAAGACCCTCGAGGTCAAGCGCGAGCTCGATACGGGCGTCGCTACGGTGAAAGTCACCGGCCCGGCGGTCATCACCACTTCCGACCGCATCCTCCACCCCGAATCGGTCAAGAATGGCGTGACTCCCGACGACCACCAGTACGCAAAACTGGAAGTCGGCGGCCGCTACGCCTCGCTCAAGGGGATCATGCAAGCCAAGAAGAAGCCGATCGACCAAGTATCGCCCGGTGACCTCGGCGTCGACACCTCGAAGTCGCTCAACTACAAGAAGTTCGAGTTACCGCCGGCGCGCTCGGGTCAAACTACGTTTGTCGAGGACGTCGCGGACCTCGTCGACAAGCTCCACAACACCGCCAAGGTCATCTAACCCTCGAGAAACGGAAAGGAAGCATCAGACATGGCTAATGTTCTCGTTGTTGCGGAGTTGCTTGAGGGCAAGGCACGCAAAACCACCCTTTGTGCGGTGACCGCCGCAAGACAGATCGCCGAAGGCACAGGCGGTTCGTTCGACATCCTTTCGATCGGAGAAGGCGCTGGCGCGGCAGCAGAGGAGCTGGCGGGTTACGGCGCAGGCAAGGTGCTCAAGGCGGAGATCGCTGGCGGCTACACCTGCGAGAAGTACGCGGCGACCGTCGCAGAAGCCGGCAAGGGCTACGACGTCCTGGTCGCTTGTGCGAGCGCGTACGGCAAAGACTTGCTCCCGCGGGTGGCAGCCAAGCTCGGCGCGGGCGTCGCTTCCGACATCTCCGAAGTCCACACCGACGGCGGCAAGGTGTCGTACACCCGTCCGATGTACGCGGGCAACGTGTTTGGCACCGTCGAGATTCTCACCGACAAGCAGGTCGTGACCGTTCGCCAGTCGGAGTTCGAGCCGGCCACGGCCTCGGGAGGCGCGAGCCCCTCGGAAGACATCGCGGTGCAGGCCGACCCGGCTGCAGACAAGGTCGAGTTCCTCGGCGTGGAGGTCGTGAAGAGCGAACGACCCGATCTCGGCGATGCGGACATCGTCGTTTCGGGAGGCCGTGCCCTCAAGAGCGCGGAGAACTTCACCAACGTCATCGAGCCACTCGTGGATGCCCTCGGCGCCGCGATGGGCGCGTCGCGTGCGGCATGCGATGCAGGGTACGTGGCCCCGGAGCTTCAGGTCGGCCAGACGGGTAAGGTCGTCGCACCCAAGCTCTACGTCGCGATCGGCATCTCGGGTGCCATCCAGCACTTGGCCGGGATGAAGGGCAGCAAGACCATCGTCGCGATCAACAAAGACAAGGAAGCGCCAATCGCTCAGGTCGCGGACTACTTCCTGGTAGCCGATCTCTTCGACACGGTCCCTGCGCTCACCGAGGCCGTCAAAAAGCTCTAAGCCTCTAGGCCGGAGCGCCCACAAACGAAGCCCGGGTCGCCAAGCGTCCCGGGCTTTTGCGTGGGCGCTGGCGCTTTTGTGGCGTCGGGCTTTGCCGATCCTGCACAATTCCTATTATGGCCTGGTCCGTCGCTGCTCTGGTGATGCTCGCCGTCGCGCTGGTCGCGACGGCAGGGCTCCGGCGGGGTCGGCGGCGGCAACCAGGGGAGTCGCCAGACGGCCGGCGCCCTGACGTACAGGTAGAAAGCCCCCGAGCTCGCGCCTCGCAGCCACCGGAGGAGCCCCAGCCCACCCCATCGAAGAGCTGCCCGGTGTGCCTCTCCGAGTATCCGACACGGAATCGCTTCTGTGTCCGTGACGGGGCCGAGCTGATGGAAGGCCAGTCCGCGGGGCCATTCGCCCAAGGCATGATCTGCCCGACCTGCCGGCGCGGCTACCCCTTCGATTCGAGCTATTGCCCCGAAGATGCCGACGAATTGGTGCCCTACGGCCTCTACGGCGCCGCCAGCGCGACCCGACCTCCCCTTAGGCTCGACACGCACAAGATCTGCCCGGAATGTGGGATTCGCCACGCGTCGGCCCACCTCTTCTGCGGCGAGGACGGCACCGAGCTCGTGGCCGTGAACTGAAAAAAAGGCCAAGGATTCCCGGGAGCCAGGGTCCAATGACGCGGGAACAACCTTGGTGGACTTCTTGCTTGGCATAGGAAAGGACCGCTATGATCGCGGTACTAAAGGGGATCTTCGATCCGGAGCAGCTCGAGGTGTCAGTCGAGTGGTCTTGGGGGGAGAGGAGACGGGGGCAATAGATGAAGATCGTTTGCGATAGCTGCGGGGCGAAATACTCCATCGCCGACGAAAAGGTCGCTGGAAAAATCTTCAAGATTCGATGCAAGAAGTGCTCATCGGTTCTCGAGGTTCGCGGCGATCAAACCAACGCGAACGCTGGCAACGAACAGAGCGTGACATCGGATCGCGGAGGCGAAGCGACTTGGTACATCGTTGTCGACGGTGAGCAGAAGGGGCCATTGGCTCCGATCGACCTTAGTCAACTGTTTGCGAAGGGCAGCGTCGGTCTCGAGTCCTACGTTTGGAACGAAGGTTTCGACGACTGGAGAGTCGCAAGCGACGTGCCCGAGCTCGCACAGCTCTTTGGCGGCGCCGTATCGCAAGCGAAACCGCAGGCTGCCGCCGACGACACGTTGGCGTTTGGTGCAGGTGGTGATCTGTTCGGCAACAACGATGGCCGCGAGCCCACGAGCGAGATCGACACGAACAGCAGCATGTTTGCCGGCTTTGACGATAGCCCGACGCCGACGCCCGCTGGAGTCGAGAATTCGCCGGTGGCCGCAGGCTCCAACGACGCAGGCGCTTCACCGGGAGGGGGCGCGTTGGGCGCGTCCGTGCCCGAGCGTATGACCGGCCAGCGCAATGAGAATTCGGTTCTGTTCTCGCTGAGCAACCTGCAACAGCTCGCGTCGCGCGGCGGCTCGCCGGCTGAGTCCGCTTCGATGGCGAGCCAGCCTCCTAGTGCATCGCTTGGCGCTCAAAGCGCTCCTCCTCCATCCGGGGAAGGCTCGGGGCTCATCGACATTCGCGCGTTGGCGAAGTCCACGACGCCGGGAACCCGTGCCGCGCCTTCCCAGGCGGTGGATGATCTTCTGGCCATCGGAACCGGTGGCGGTGCTGCATTTGGCGCGCCGCTGCTCGGACCGGCACCCGATGAAACGAGCTATGGAAATCGCTGGCTCTGGATCGGCGGCATCGCGATCGCGGTGATCGCGATCGTCGGCGCGGGAGTCGGGGTCGGGATGGCGCTCGGAGGCTCCGAGGAAGACGCACTCGAAATCACGACGGCAAACCAAGCCGCACCCTCCGTGGCGATTCCGGGCTCCAATGCGGTGGCAGCCTCGGCACGGGCGCCCATCGAGCCTCCGGACGAGGCGCTCGCCGCCGGTGAGGTCGCAGAGCCGGTCGAGGCCGCAACGATCGAGGACAACGCACCGGAGCCCGCACCCGAGCTGGTGGAGCCGGCACCCAAGAAGCGCAGCGCGAGCAACACGCAGCGACGCCCGCGGTCGGCCAAGGGCACGACGAGCTCGTCGCCCGAGCCCGCTCCGGCACCCAGGAAGCGCAGCGGCAACCTCGACGCACTCATGGACGAGGTCGTAGGCGGTTCGGCTTCGACCACAAAACCGAAGAAAACCAGCGCGTCCTCCAGCCGGGACAGCTCCAGCCTCCCCGACGCGCCGTCACGAAACGACGTGAAGACCGCGCTTCAGGGTGTGAGTGGCGGTGTGAAGGCGTGCAAGAAGGACAGCGGCGGAACAGCCACCGTCAACGTCACGTTTAGCGGAAAAACCGGCCGCGCAAGCGGTGCGAAGGTCGCTTCTGGGCCCTTCAAGGGCACCCCGGTCGGCTCCTGCATCGAGTCGGCGGTCAGGCGAGCCCGCGTCCCCCGGTTCAAGCAGTCATCGTTCAAAGTCACCTTCCCCTACCGCCTCTGAGGTCGCACACCCGCCGCTCGACGGCGGGCCGACTCGACTACCGAATCCCCTCGAGGAATCGCACTCCCGTCGCGACGCCGAAGCCCGTTCCGCCTTTGGGTAGGCGCCCATGCGGCCGGTCGACGAAGGCCGGACCGGCGATGTCGAGATGCATCCAAGTGGTGTCGCCGACGAACTCCTTGAGGAAGAGCGCAGCGGTGATCGAGCCCCCATAGCGGTCGCCCATGTGTTTCAAGTCGGCAATGGAGCTCTTGAGCGTCGCGCGAAGATCCGAATCGAGCGGCAGGCGCCAGAACGATTCGCCCTCCCCCTCGGAGGCGTCGAGATACTTCGACGCTAGCTTATCGTCGTCGGTGTAGAGCGCTGCGCGCCAGGGTCCGAGCGCCACCAGGCATGCGCCGGTCAGGGTGGCGTGGTCGATCATGTAGTCGGGTTTGAGCTTGCGCACCGCCCAGGTGAGTACGTCGGCGAGCACCAAGCGCCCCTCCGCATCGGTGTTGATGACCTCCACGGTCTTGCCCTCCAGCGACTTGTAGACATCGCCGGGTCGGTATGCCTTTGCACCGGTCATGTTTTCGGTAGAGCCAATGACGGCATGTACCTCGACCGGGAGCTTGAGTCGCGCCGCGGCGAAGACGATGCCCAACGTGGCCGCGGCGCCAGCCATGTCGCACTTCATGTCGACCATCGAAGCTGCTGGCTTGATGCACAGGCCACCCGAATCGAAGGTGAGGCCCTTCCCAACGAAAACCACCTTCTTTTTTGGGCGCGCTGGCTTGTACACCACGTGAATGACCCGCGGTTCGATCGCGCTGCCCTTGTTGACCGCCAGCAGCAAGTTCATCCCCTCTTTCTCGATTCGTGCCTTGTTCCAAACGCGGCAGGACAAGCCCAGCTTTCGTGACTCGCTCGAGGCGGCACGCGCGAGGGTCACCGGATTCAGGTCATTCGGCGGCCGGTTGACGAGGTCGCGAGCGAAGTTGACGCTCTCCGCGACGGCTTTCCCCGCACGGATGGCGGCAGTCAGACCCCGACCAGCCTTTGGGGCGCCGACGATGACGGCGGTGCTGAGTGTTGCGGCCGCCTCCTTATCGCTCTTGTACTCGGTGTAACGATAGGCCCCGGCAACGAGCCCCTGCGTGGCGGCGCGAACAGTCTCGACGTTGACGTTCGGAAGCTCGACAGCCGCGCTCTTTTGCGCGCGGGCGGCTGAAGCCAGCGAATGCCCGAGGCTCCAAGCGATCTTTGCTGCGTCTGCTTCGTCTCCCACACCGACGAGCAAGAGCCAGCGAGACTTCGCCTTGCCTGCAGCCGCGACTTTGAGGGTTTGCTCGACCTTCCCCACGAAGCGTTCATCCACAGCAAGGGGCTTGATGCTGCCCTTGCCGGTGACGGCTTCGATGCGCCCCAAGGCACGGTTGAGCTTGGTCTTCCCCGATGGAACCGCGAGCGCGACGATGTCTGCGGTCGATTTGTCCCACGTGCCCTCATAAAGTGAAATCTTCATCTGGCTCCTTCTGCCCCCTGGTCGGCGGGATACTGACAGGAACTTCTGCGGCCAACAAACCAAACCGCGACTGCGATCCGCCGGCGGCCGCCGTTGCCACGCCGCCGATCCGCCGATTCACGCCGCGTAGCTACCCGGGATCACTGAACCGGCGCCTGGCACTGCGTGTGCATCGAGGTGGTCTCTCGTTTCAAGCAGGAGGAAAGATGCTCGAAGAAAACAAAGTGAAGATTGCCTACACCGTGGTGGAGCGAAACAAGGACGGTCGAAAATTCTGGGTGCGGGTGGGTGCAGCGTTCGTCAATCGTGACGGAAGCCTCAACGTTCGGCTCGATGCGATGCCGGTCAACGGGGAGCTGCAAATCCGAGACTACCAGCCAAGGGAAGCCCGCGAGGGCGCCTCGCGTGACCAGGCCGCCTGATGAAGCGGCTGTTCGTTGTGCTGTTCGCGGTGAGCGCGCTTCATGCAGCGCCAGCCGGAGCGGTCGACGGCGGTGTCGGCCCCCCTGATCAGGGGCCGCCGAGCGTCGAGCAAGACCCGCGCATCAACATCAACGAGGCCCCGCCCGAGGAGCTCGTGAAGCTCCCGGGCATCGGTCCGACCCGCGCCGAGGCAATCGTCGCCGAGCGCAAAAAGCGACGTTTTCGTCGCATCGAGGACATCATTCGGGTCCCGGGGATCGGTCGAAAGACCTTCGGTCGAATCCGGCATTTGATTCGCGTGCGTTAGCCGCTACCGCCCGCCCGTCGAACCGCTTAGGTTCAGGCTCATGGTCCCGACGTTCGAAGTCCGCGCGGCAGACGATTCCGATCGTGAGGTGCTAATGAGCTTTCACCAGAGTCTCTATCAAGACCACCGCGACGAGGTCGTTGCTGACCAAGACCGCCCGCTCATCGATTATCGGGACTACGAGCGCGTTCTCCGCGACGACCTCCTGGCGCTCCTGGACGATCCGAGCAGCCACGTCCTGGTGGCCGAATCCCAGGGCGTCGCCGTCGGATACATTACGGGTCGAGTCACGGTGGAGCCAAGGCGCGTGTTTCCGCGCAGGGGCGTCGTCGAAGATTGGTACGTCGTGCCGGCTTCGAGGGGCGTCGGGGTGGGCGCGTCCTTGCTGCGTGAGCTCGAAGGGCGTTTCACAGCGGCTGGCTGCGAGGTGATCGAATCAGCGACCTGGGCGGCCAACGACGGAGCGAGGCGCGCCCATGATGCCCTCGGGTTCCGCGAGATCCGCGTGATGTACCGAAAGCCGCTCAAACGCTGAACGCCGAACCGCGGTTCGCGGGCCTGGGGGTTCGAGGTTGCCGGCGCGCTCAGTGGACCGCAGGGCGAAGCGGCAAGGCGTCGACGATTTCGGCTTCACCGTCCAGTAACTCGTCCAGCCGCGCCTGCACGGCTTCCGTGGGAAAGTATTCGCGCGCCAGGCGAACGAACAAGCCATGGTGCCTGGCCTCCGAACGGGTGATGTCCGCGTAGAAGTCCTTCAGCGGCCCCGGTTCGAGAGCATCGGCCACCATGCCAAAGCGCTCGCAGCCCCGCGCTTCGACGATTCCGAGCACGAGCATCCGATCGAGGAAATACTGCTCGGGACCGCGCTTGATCAGCCCCATTAGCGCGCCGACGTATGGGTCCTTCTCGTCGGCCCGCGTCGATAGACCCCGGTCGAGAATGATCTTCATCACCTGCGCGTAGTGTTCGAGCTCTTCCTGCGCGAATCGAATCAGCTCGCGCACGAGCAAAGTACGGTCCGAGTAGTGAGAGACCAGCTTGAGTGCCGTAGCCGAGGCCTTTCGCTCGCATGCAGCGTGATCGACGAGGAAGCCATCGAAATCGCCGAGCACGACGTCGATCCAGGATGGGTCGGTTGCTGTACGTAGACGGAGCATCGTTCGGCCTAGCCGCGAAGCGCGTCGAGGATCGGCTGAATCTTGCTTCGGCGAAGTTTCAGTGCCGCACGGTTGGCGATCACGACCGAGCTGATGTCCGCGATTTTCTCGAGTGGGACCAGCCCGTTCTGGCGTAGCGTTTCGCCGGTTTCGACGAGGTCGACGATGACGTCGGCGAGGCCGGTCAAGGGACCGAGCTCGACCGAGCCCTGGCAAAAGATCAGCTCCACGGGCGTGCCCTTGGCGCGGAAGTACTGCTCGGCGACGTGCGGGAACTTGGTGGCGACGCGCAGAGGGCGTTGTCCTTTGCCGGCGATGGGCTCCTTTGGACGGCCGCAGACCATCATTTGGCATTTGCCGATGTCGAGATCCACCGGCGCGAATACGTCGTAGTTTCGTTCCATCAACACGTCCCGGCCCACGATGCCCAAGTCCGCTGCGCCGTACTCGACGTAGGTCGGCACGTCGTCGGGCTTGAGCAAGAGATAGCTCAGTCCGGTCTCCTTATCCTCGCGAACGAGCTTGCGGCTGTTCGCGGTCAACGCATCGGTCGGAATCCCAGCTTGCTCGAGCCGGTCGCTGAGCTGTTTGAGAACCCGCCCCTTGGGAACGGCGATGACGATCGTGTCTTTGTTGCGTCTAGGCATTTCCAGGTACTCGCTGAATCTGGGCTCCAAGCGGACCCAGCTTTTGCTCGATGTGCTCATAGCCCCGATCGAGGTGATAGACCCGCCGGACGTAGGTGGTGCCCTCGGCAACCAGCCCCGCCACGACCAGCGACGCGCTTGCGCGAAGGTCGGTGGCCATGACCTCTGCGCCTTCGAGCTTGTCCACACCTTGCACGGTCGCCGTTCGGCCATTGACTTGGATCTTGGCGCCCATCCGGTTGAGCTCCGAGACGTGCATGAAGCGATTCTCGAATACCGTTTCGGTGATTCGGCTCGTGCCTTTTGCGAGGCACATCAACATCATCAACTGGGCTTGCATATCGGTCGGGAAACCAGGGTGCGGCTGCGTGATGACGTCGGTCGGACGGATCGGGCGCGAACCAACGACGCGGATGCCGTCGCCATCGCGCTCGACGGCTGCGCCGGCTTCCCGGAGCTTCGCGATCACCGCTTCGAGGGGCTCGAAGCCCACGCCTTGCAGAAGCAGGTCGCCGTCGGTCGCAGCAGCGGCAACCATGAAGGTCCCGGCTTCGATGCGATCCGGAATGATTGCATGGTCGATCGGATGAAGTGATTCAACCCCCTCGATCGAGATCACGGACGTTCCAGCGCCTTCGATGCGCCCGCCCATTTTGTTCAAGACGCGGGCCAGCTCTTCGACCTCTGGCTCGCGGGCGCTGTTCGTGAGCGTGGTGCGTCCCTTGGCCAAGACCGCCGCGCACATGAGGTTCTCGGTCCCGGTGTGTGTCGGGAAGTCCAAGTTGATGTCGGAGCCCTTCAGCCGGCCACCGGGGACGGTCACCTCGACGTAGCCATGGTGCAACTCGACCACGGCACCCATCGCTGAGAGCCCTTTTAGATGCTGGTCGATGGGACGCGCCCCAATCGCGCAGCCGCCCGGCATGGAGACCACAGCACGTCCGCAGCGCGCAACGAGTGGGCCAAGTACCAGAACCGAGGCGCGCATCTGCTTCACGAGGTCGTACGGGGCCGTAGGCTCGATCGCGCCAGACAGGCTGACGTGTACCTGGCCGTCCTCGTACTCCGCCTGCGCGCCGAGCCGCTGCAGAAGGCGCGTCATCGTATGGACGTCCCGCAGATTGGGGACGTTGCGAAAGACATGCTCGCCGTCCGCCAGGAGGGCCGCCGTCATGATGGGCAGCGCCGCGTTCTTCGCACCGCTGATCGGCACCGAGCCGACGAGCCTGTTTCCCCCAACGATTCGGATGCTATCCACGACGCCCCCTGTTACCCCGTGGCCCAAGTTCAGGCAACTTCAGGCAAAGAGCAGTCCGACGGCAAACGAAACGAAGCCCAGCAGGGCACCCCAAACCGGGCCCCGCGCCGTCGCCCAGTGAAAGCGGCCGGCCGAGTCGAAACCGCGCCGCGCCAAGAGCACCAACGCCCCGACCCAGACGGCCATTCCCAGCAAGAGCACGAGTCCCCAGAACGGATCGGGAGACACCTCATCGCTGAGAAGGCGGCGATGGTCGGCGGCCAGCTGCTCGTCGCTCAGTCGAGCATCGACGGCTGCGCTCCGACCCATGGCAAGGAGACGAGCGATTTGGTCGTTTGCATTCTCGCGCGCCGGGTGAAAGCCCGTATAGAGCGTTCGAGTAGCCGCAATTCCGCCCGAGAGCGACCGCCAGGCCAAGAGAGCAAGGTCGGTGTCTCCCTCGGACTCGAGCTCTTTGGCGAGGGACTCCAATCCGGAGATCGCTTCAGTGTGGTAGGGGCTCAGTGGTAGGGCCCATCGGATGGAACGGCGGTAGTGCTCGATCGCTCGGCCGGGACGAGCGTCGTGGCGGTAGGCGTTCGCCGCAGCGAGCTCCCCGCGAGACTCGGATGCGACGCGTCCCAAGAGCAGGCCGAGCAGCGCGACGATCGCGATCCCAGCCACGATGCCCGAGCGTGCCCACACGGAGCTCACAAGAAGTCTCTGCGACGGAAAATCAGCGCCGCGATGAACAGCGTGGCCCCGGCGTAGAGGGCCGCGTAGCCCATCGACGTTGCAAGGTAGGTCAAGGGCTCGCCGTAGGTGTCGGTCTTGGTTACCAGGGTGTTTCGACCCGGGACGAAGAGATTGAAGTTGGGGAGGAACTCGGCCAGCCAGCGGAGCAGGGACTTCATGGCAGGGCTCAGAACCCGAGTCTCCATCGCGACCATGTCGTGCGCCGCTCGCCCAACCAGCCAAACCCCGAACGTGAACGCACCAGTGAGAAAGGGAGTCGAAAAAGATGAAAACAAGAGCGCTACGGCGGTCAAGATGAGCACCTCGCCCAGGCTCAGCATTAGGGAAGCAAGCAACTGAAAGAGCTCGACATCCACCGTCGAGCAAATCCAAGCCGACGCGCCGAGCGCAACCAGGGACCAAATGGGCACGACCAGCGTTCGGTCTTTGGCGACGAGAAAGGCAATTCCAAGACCGACCAGCAGTGCGGCCGGAACGGCGATCACGAGCGTTGTCGACGCCTCCGCCTGAATGGCGGTTACCAGGAGCTGGAGGGCCCCCATGATCGCGATGAACACCGCACAGGTCGCGACTATGCCGAAGTATTTGCCCAGCAAGAATTCGAAGCGCGCAATCGGCTTAGGAAGAATCACGTACAGGGTCTTCCGTTCGATCTCTTTGTAGAGGAGCGAGGAGCCGAGGAAAATCGCAACCACCACCGAAAACAGCGAGATCGACGCTAGCCCGAGATCGGTGACGACCCTCATCTGCTGGTCGAGCGAAAGCTCCCCCAACGCCAGGGTCAGCGCAAGGACGCCCGCCGCAAGCACGATAACGCCAAACAAGACCCGGTCGCGCACGGCTTCGCGATAGGTATTTAGAGCAATGGCGTAGATTCGCGCGACGCTCACGGGCCCATCCAGTATGCGCGCCCGGTCACGAAGTGACTCAGGACATTGATCGCCATCAGCAACATGACCGCCGACGTCAAGGTACTGGCGATTTCGAGCCAGCGTGAACTTTCAGGCCGCCGTGCGAGACCCCAGGCACGAAACGAAGCCGCGATTCCTTGCGACAAGAAAAGCCCGATCGCGCCGAGCCCGAGCACATAGAAGACCATGACCGCTGGGCGTGACAGAAACTCGCGCAAGAGCTCGTACTGACTGATGGCGACCGGTCCCACGCGGACGGTCATGACCCAATGCAGGACGAGCTGTGAGACGACGAGAGCCCACGCGAGCCCGCCTGTCAGCTTCTGAAGCCGCCAACAGCCATGCGACCGGTACGGCCCGGCGCTTTGGGCGGCCTCCGACCCGAGAATGCTCCAGCCGCGCGCGTAGGCTCCGAGGGAGCCCAAGACCAGCACCGTCCAGGTGAGGAGCGAAAGCCAACTCGCGGGCGAGGCTTCGGCAAACGAGCTTCCGCCGCGGAGCGCAGGCCAAAGACGGGCCAGCTCCAAGACGAAAAGGACGGCGAGGGGCCAGACCGTGAGGGCGATGTGGCTGCGATAGCGCGGCACGAAGTACTACCTAACGCTCAGGTGTTTCACTGGTCAATTTACTTCAATCGCGGGACCTTGCTCGAGCCGTCCGTCCGCCGTCGCAGGCCCAGAAGTATTAGCGGTTCGTCGGACAAGGTCAGCCGAATCCGGTCGCCAATCCCGATGGCGTACACCTTCTGGGTACCGTCGAGGAAGATCCGCCCCTTGGTCATGCGGCTGGTGATCTCGAGTTCCTCGTCGCGCGCCAACATGCCTTTGACGAGCCGATATTTGTTGTCCACGCCGCGGTAGGGCTCGCGGACGACGAACTGTATCTTTTGCGAGCCTACCGGGAGGACCTTGCCACCAGCCGAGCGAAGCGCGGCCGTTGAACCCGCCGCCGGGCCGACCCAGACCCCACTCGACATCTGCCGCTCCTGCTCGCCGCCGAATCTCAGAATGTAGCGAGACGTCGCAGCGGGGCTCTCGTGGCAGTAGAGCGCGTCGTTGAGCACGCGCGTCGAGATGAGCTTGTCGCCCACATCGACCCGCATCCGCGCAAGACGGCTCGACTTCAGGCTTCCATCGAGGGCAGAAGCCAGCACTTCACCGACGTCGTGCGCGTCCCCTGCGCAAAAGTAGCCGACGCTGGTATCAGGCGCGCTGTTGATCGCCAGCATCGGCGTCGAAGAGTCCGCAAGGTGGGAGGCCCACAGGAGCGTGCCATCCCCGCCGAGCGTGACGATGAGGTCCCAGGACCCCTCTTCGGGCATTGGCTCGGGGCGGTATCGAAGGATCGCTCGCGCCCCCAATTCGCGAAGCGCCTCCTTCGCGCGCTGCAGCGTCGCCTGATGGACCTCATGCTCGTGAAGCAGCCCTTCGACCGAAACATCGCTGTGCTCTATCAGCTCCTGAAGCCGCGCCTGCGCGCGACCTACGTAGCGTTGGTAGGTGCTCTTCTTGTAGACGACGAGGACTCTGGGTCGCATGCATGACTCGTGGTGCGGTTTGCGACTCGCCGCGCCTTAGCCGGTCGGGATCTTCTTCGCGTCAGCCAGGAACCGCTCGAGGCCGATGTCCGTCAAGGGATGCTTCAACAGCTGGAGGATGACCTTATGGGGAATCGTCGCGACGTCCGCGCCGATGAGCGAGGCCTGCACCGCGTGAAGGGGATGACGAATGCTCGCGGCGAGGACTTGCGTGGTCAGCCCATAGTTTTGGTAGATCGTGACCAACTGCTCGATGAGCTCCATCCCGTTGCCCGCGATGTCATCGATGCGGCCGAGGAACGGACTGATGTAGGTTGCGCCTGCCTTGGCGGCGAGCAACCCTTGCGTCGGGCTGAAGCAGAGCGTGACGTTGGTACGGATGCCTTCATCAGTGAGCGTTCGCACCGCCTTGAGCCCCTCGGGGATCAAGGGGATCTTGACGACGATGTTCTCGTGCATCTTCGCAAGGACCCGTGCCTCTTTGAGCATACCTTCGTAGTCGGTTGCAACGACCTCCGCACTGATCGGGCCGTCTACGACTTCGCAAATGTCGACCAGCACCTCTTGGAAAGGGCGCCCGGTTTTGGCGACGAGCGACGGGTTGGTCGTCACGCCATCGATGACACCCATGGCCGCGGCATCACGGATCTCCTCGATGTCGGCGGAGTCGATGAAAATCTGCATGTCGCTAGTAAAGGGCGGGGGGCTGGCAGGGTCAAGCAGAGCCTGGGCACAGCCCAGCCTCTCGGAGAAATCCAAGGTCCCATCATTCGACGGGCTCGAGCTCGAGCTCGATCTCCACCTCCTCGGTCACGTCGGGAGGCTCGGCAGCAGGCTTGGAGAGCGAGCAGACGACGACGCTCGCGAGAACTGCCGCGATCAGCCACAATAGGCTGCCCCCCGGGGTCCATTTGCTCTTTGCGCGCAAGGTCGAGTCCTCTCAAGGGCCGTTTTGTAGCGGGATTGAAGAATAGGCAAGCGAGGTCGTCCAAACCGCATGCGGAGATTCCTCACAGTTTTCATCCTCTTGGCGGCGTGGAGCAGCAGCGCCTTCGCGGAGCGCGAGAGCGGCAAAGTAGACGCCTCGGTCGCGCGGCTCGGCGCGCTGAACGTCGAAGAGCGGGCACTGCTCGCACCGCACCTGGCACACGGGCCCGTCCTGCTGACCGAGTTCAAAAACCAGCAGACGGACCTGCCCGCGGTGATCTACGCGGCGCGTATCCACGCGCCTGCGAAGACGATCGCCGGCGTCATCGGAAAACCCGCGGAGTATCCGCGCTTCATGAATGCGCTGACGTCGGTAGACATCCGAGAGGTGAGCGGGCAGATGACCGCCTTCGACTGGAGCTGGGGCGTGACGCTGTTCTCACTCACCGGCCAGAACGTGATGACGAGTTACCCGGGGGACTCGGCGCGCGGGTACCGCTTCGACATCCGGACGACGGGTGGAGACCTCGGCATCGGGCGGGTCATGTGGCGCGTCTACCCGGAGGGTCCCAACCGATCGCTCGTCGTCTTCGCTTCGCGCCTCGACATGCGCAACGCAAACTACATCACCCGTCAGCTCGCTTCGGAAGGGAACGCGGTGAACCGTACGGTCAACGTCGCCGTGGCGATGGTCACCCTACTCGAGGTCAAAGCGGAAGCCGAACGACGTGCGGGGACGTCCATCGACGGGATTTACGCGGCGAAGCCCCTTCGCCGGCCGCGGGTCGACATGTATGCGCTGCGCTCGCTGCTCGCGCGTGGGGACTTGGTGTTCTTGGACATGGACGGAAGGACCCTGCACAGCGTGACGGTCGTCGGCCGCGCCGGCGCGAGCGAGAGGCGTGTGCGCCGGGTGATGCTCGACCCGGAGGAGTTCGGCAAATCGCTACTTCACGGAAGCTGCGCAGAGGTCGTCGAGCGCAGCGAGAAGGGCACGCGGTTTGAATGGGAGATCCCGATTCCTCTGCTGCATGTCGGCGGAGAGATGATCCTGCGACCCAGCTCCAGGGTAGTCTCGGTGGATGGCATTTCAGGCACCTTGTCGAAGGGCCAGTGGCGCTTCGACACCTACCGCTACCCCGGAGGTGAAGCGGGCGTCATCGCCTGGGCCACCTTCGATCCGGCAGATTCCCCAAAGCTCATTCGAAAGTTGATCGCTGGAAACACCTATTTCTCGCACGGCTTCGTCGCCGCGACCCAGCTCGCCGTGATGCGCTCGCTTCGAACACGTGTGCACCTGCTCGGCCGGTAGCCCGCATCCGCGGCTGCGTCAGCCCTGGCCGTAAGGCCAAACCGCGCCATCTCAGAACCGCAGAGTCGCCGACGCGCCTGCCCCGAGTGTCTCGATGTGCAATCGCGCCGTCTTACGCTCGCGCTTGCGCTTGTTCTTGTGGGTCATGAATAGCGTGAACGACGTGATCGCGGACAAGGCCGCCAAGCCAAGACAGACCTCCGCAGAAAACGCCAGCTGTTGACTGCGGTCGGCGTTCGCGTTGGTCCGGGCATCTTTGTCTCGTCGGAGCGCCAAGCCCCCCAGCACGGCGCCCGTGACCAAGGATGCTGCTGCGATGCTGCCGGTGGAAATCACCGCCCGGCGGATGGTCTGATCTTCACGTTCGACCGCGAGCTGAGCGGCCAACTTTGCGTCTTTGCTTTGCTTCACGAGCAGGTCGCTGGGCGCCTGGGCAAGGAAATCGAGCTCCCGCACCTCACCGTATCCAACCTGAACGGTCTTCTCGCCGACCTGCTTCCCGTCGCCCACGACGACCACGACGTGCACCCCGGGATCGACCTCGAGCTCGGCCGGCGTTTTCTTCGTGCTGGGAACGCCATCGAGCAAAATCGCCCGGCCAACTTGCTTCGAGCGAACGAGCAGCACCGCAGGGCTCTCGAGAAGGGTCGCGATCCGCACGTTGACCGATTCGGCGTCCGGAGCATCGGGACGCTCGGCCAAGTACTGCTCCAGCATGGCGACGGCCCCGGGTTCGTCACCACGGCGCTGCCGCGTATCGGCCACTGCAACCAGGAGCTTGGGGTCTCGCGCGAGCGCGAACGCTCGAAGCCAGGCCTGCTCCGCGGCTTCATAACGCCTCTCCTCGAAGAACCGTCTGCCCAGCTCGTAGGCATCGGCCGCAGTCGTCACAGGATTCGAAAGGATCTCTGCGAGCTCGTCATCCGAGGGCAACGGCGCAACCTCCGTTGGTTCCGTAGCCGGCTGCGCACCCGCCACGGCCGTGAGAGCAAGAATCAGCAACGCGGAGAGAAGTAGTCTCACGGAGACTAGGCTCCTCCGTTGCCGCCTTGGCCGCCCGCCCCAGCCGAGCCACCCATGCCGGCAGCCCCGCCTTGCCCAGCGGCACCGCCCTCACCTCCAGCGCCTGCCATCCCCCCCGCGCCTGCCATGCCGCCAGCGCCGCCTTGGCCAGCTGTGCCGCCTTGGCCGCTAGAGCCGCCTTCGTTGCCTCGGAGATCGTCGCAGACCAGTTGGGTGTCACAGAAGCCCTGCGTAAATGGGCTACTCAGATGACAGCAGATCAGCGAGCCGTTGCATTCGTCGTTCTGAAAGCAGGTGGTGCCCACGTCGCCCACGCAGGCGACCAGAAGAAGAAGGAAAACCGACAAAAGCCAAAGCAAGGGGGAAGTGATAAATCGCATGAGCGCGGCGAGCATAGCTCAGAGGACTTCGGGGGGCCACGCTTCCGGCTCGATCCACGGCAGGCCCCCGCTACACTCCCGCCCCTCCATGTCGATCCCCGAAAACCATGCCGATGCGGCACGCGCCGGCCGATGTGCGATCGTCGGCCGGCCCAACGTGGGCAAGTCGACGCTGCTCAACGCGCTGCTCGGGCAAAAGCTCGTGATTGCGACGCCACGACCAGGTACGACCCGGTCCTGCGTCTTGGGGGTCTACGCTTCCAATGACCCACCTACGCAAGTGGCCTTCGTGGACACGCCAGGCCTCGAGCGACCCAAAGGAGCGCTCGGCCGGGTTCTGATCGACAGCGCCAGGCAGGGGCTCGTCGACTGCGACGCGATCGTGTTCGTGACCGAGGCGCCAAAACCAGGCGCCGCGCTCACGGTTCACGAAAAGGATCGGACCGCGCTGAAGGCGCTGGAGGACACGAACGTGCCGGTCATCCTCGCGATCAACAAGGTAGACCGGCTCAAAGCCAAAGACAGGCTCTTCGCCTTCATCGAGGCGTATCAGAAGAATCGCTCATTCGTCGCAGTGGTCCCGATCTCGGCAACGCGGGGAACCAACCTAGAGGCGCTGCTCGGTGAGATTCGTGCGACCCTACCCGAGGGGCTTCTCTACGACGCCGATTTCCTGACCGACAGGCCGGAACGTTTCTTCGTGAGCGAGCTGGTTCGTGAAGCGGCGATGCTGAACACGCGGCAGGAAATCCCGTACGGAATTGCCTGCGATCTCGAGAGTTATCGCGAAGAGGGCGGCCTGCTCCGCATCGAAGGCGCGCTGATCGTCGAAAAGGCCAGCCACAAGGCGATCGTGATCGGGAGCCGGGGCGACACGATCAAGAAGATCAGCACGGAGGCGCGCCTTCAGATCGAGGACCTTCTGGAACGTAAGGTGTATCTGCGCTTGTGGGTGAAGGTCATCCCCGGTTGGACCCGGGACCCGACCAAGGTGCGCCAGCTCGCCATCGAAGAGGGTCGATCATGACCGGGCGGCGTCACCACCATGCGCGAAGGCCTGCGGGCTCTGTCGTCAACAAGCCCTTGGTCGCCATCGTCGGTCGTCCAAATGTCGGCAAGAGCACGCTGTTCAACCGCCTAGCCGGGCAGCACATCGCCATCGTAGAAGACATCCCAGGCGTAACCCGGGATCGCCACTATGCCGACTCGTTTGCACTGGGTCGCGAGTTCGTGCTGATCGACACGGGTGGATTCGACCCGGACAGCGACGATCCGATGAAGGCTGGTATCACCAGCCAGGTTCGATTGGCGCTCGAAGAGTGTGATGTCGTCGTCTGCGTGGTGGATGCCACCGTCGATCCACTGCCGGCGGACCGCGAAGCCGTTGCGCTTCTACGCGACGCCGGCAAACCGGTGATCTTCGTCGCCAACAAGGCGGACTCGCAGGCACGAGAGCACGACGCCGTGTCCTACTACGAGCTCGGGATTGGCTCCATCATGCCGATCTCCGCGCTTCACGGGCGGGGCATCGGCGACTTGGAAGAGGCGATCTTCGAGCGACTCCCCGAGGTCGTGGAGATCAGCGAGCCAGCGCTCGACGTTCCACGCGTCGCGATCATCGGTAGGCCAAACGCGGGCAAGTCTTCGCTCGTGAATCAGCTCTGCGGCGAAGAACGTCAGTTGGTCGACGACCGGCCCGGAACCACCGTGGACAGCATCGACACGCTGGTCGAGCGCGACGGGCAAAGCCTGATCCTGATCGACACCGCCGGAATTCGCCGGAAGCGAAGCGTGAAGAAGCGCGGTGTCGAAGGCCTGAGCGTGCTCCAAGCGATCCGGTCGATCGAACGCAGTCACGTCGTCGTGCTCATGATCGACGCCGAAGCAGGGGTCGGTGAGCAGGACGCGAAAATCGCCGGCCTCGTCCACGACCGGGGCCGTGCCCTGATCATCGCGCTCAACAAGACCGACCTGCTCAGCCGGGAGGTGCAGAAAAAGGCGATGGACCGAACGCGAGAAATCCTGGCCTTCGTACCCTGGGCACCCATGGTGACAGTGAGCGCGCTCGAGGGACGGGGGATCAAGGCCTTGCTAGGGCGCGTGGATGACGCGGTGATCGAGCATCGCAAGCGCATTGGTACGGCCGAGCTCAATCGCTTTTTCGAAGAAGTCCTGGAGAGGCATCCTCCCCCTACGATGCACCATCGGTCGGTCCGGCTCTACTACATCACGCAGGCGAGCGTCGCGCCGCCGACGTTCGTCATCATGACCAACTCGCCCAAGGACGTACACTTCAGCTACCAGCGATACGTGGTCAATCAGATCCGCAAGCGATTTGGCTTCCAAGGGACGCCGATCCGCGTACGGTACCGGGGCAAGAAGAGCCGGAAGAGCTAGACTCGCACGGTTCGGAGCGCTTTGAGCTCCGCGCGTGCGGAGGGATTACCGAGCTGTCCGCAGGCAGCCATGACGCTACGGCCTTTGGTCACGCGCTCCCGCACGGGCAAGCCTTCGGCGCGGAGCCAGCCGATGAAACGCTCGACCTCGGCTTCCTCCGGCGCACGCGTGAGCGGCATCGAGCCGGGATTGTACGGAATGAGGTTGACGAGCACTCGATCGAGCGGCTTGCAGAACTCCGCCACGGCACGCGCATCGGCTTCGGTGTCGTTGATTCCCGGCAGGAGACAGTAATTGACGCCGAGCGCGAAGTTGCGACGAGGGCGGTACCCCATGAGGGTTTTTTGGAGCTGTGCAAGGTCGCTGCGTCGGTTGATCGGCATCAGCTCGTTCCGCAGCGAGTCGTTCGCGGCGTTCAAGCTGATCGAAAGATTGAGCCGCTTGAAACCAAGCTGGTCGAGGAGCCGGATTCCGTCGACATGCCCAACCGTGCAAATCGTCAAACGCTCTTGGCCGATCGCCAAGCCGGCCTCGTCGTTCAGGACCCGCAGCGCCTGAAGCACGTTCACGGAATTGTCGAGCGCTTCGCCCATCCCCATGAAGACGAGGTTGCGAATCGGCCAGCCGAGACGGTGCCGTGCGACGAGCAACTGGGCGATGATTTCGTCGGTCCGAAGGTGGCGGAGCAGACCCATGCGCCCGGTCTCGCAAAATGTGCAGCCCATCTTGCAGCCGACCTGGCTCGAGACACACAGCGTGTATCGACCGCGCCCCATGGGGATGCGCACGGACTCGACTTCGAGCCCGTCTTGCAATCGCAAGACCATCTTCGAGGTCGCGCCAAGGTCGCCGTCGTCGGATTTCACGGCCACGAGCTCGGGGAGCTCGAAAGAGAACTCTGCACGCCAGGCCTCAGCGGCTTTCGGTCCGAGCCCAAAGCTCTCCGGCTCGAATCGGCCTTCGCGCATCACTTGCCGATGGATTCGCCGAGCCATTCCGTGCCCGCGAGGAAGCAACTCCTTCGCGCGTTGGGCCAGCTCGGCGTTGCAAAGGCCGTGAATCGGCTGCTTGGTCATCTCAATCTTGAACCAGGAGAAAGTGCGCGGTTGCCACGGCGATCGGACAGTCGGGGTCGTCCTGATACGCGAATACACGAACATTGGCGACTCGCCTGCCGCGGCGCGTGAACTCTGCTCGAGCGAACACGTCTTGGGGGCGGGCGCCTCGAAGGTACTCGACGGTGATGTTGATCGTCTTGGGGATGGCCGTCGTCTCCCCGTGCCAGAGCAATTTGAAAATCGCGGTCGACTCCATGAGCGCGCCAAGCGTGCCTCCATGAAGCGCTGGCACGTTCGCGTTGCCGACGAGGTGGTCCGAGTAGCGCATCCGGCCAATGACCTCGTCGTCGACGAGCTCGCCACTGATCCCCATGAATCGTGCGTAAGGGATCGCTTCCTGGAGCGACGTGAAGTCGCCTGTTTGGCGAAGATCCACCACCGCATCGCGCAGCCTCATTTGGGCACCCCGTCTTCGGTTCGCCGTCCTTCGTCGGGGAAGATCACGAACGTCCCAGATGCGGTTGCGATGGGGTTTGCCTTGTCACCATGGTGCGCCTTGGCGCGCACAAACGCGACATGTCTGGTCACTTTGTAGCAGTGGGCGCCGCAGATCACTTCTTGATGCGGCAGGGCCGGACGCACGTAGTCGATTCGAAGATCGAGCGTTGCAATTCGCCGTGGAGCAGCGAGCGACATGATGACCGCTCCACCACAGGTCGCGTCGATCAGACTGGTGATGCAGCCACCATGAAGCACCTCCGTCTCGGGGTTGCCTACGAGATCCGCCCGATATGGGAGAGCCAGAGATAGATGCTCCGGCCTGTAGTCGACGACTCGAAGACCCAAAGCCTGGTTGTGCGGAACTGCGCCGACGTAACGCCCCTCGAGGCGTCGCCTGATTTCATCCTTCTGTGGAAGGAAAGACTCGGCCACGGGTCACCCTCTAGCAGGCTTGGGCTGCCTGGCTCAAGGCGCGAGGCTAAACTGGGGGTGGTGGCGGTGGGGTGACCTGCTCGCCGAGCCAATCGTCCGATGAGACGAACTCCACAGCTTGCACGCCTTTATCAGCCAAAAGATCAGGGTGGTCGGTGAGGACGCGAGACACCCCGGCGGCTTTTGCCAGGGCGACGAGGGCCTCGCTCCAGTCTTCGATGAAAAAGTCATTCGTTTCGACGACGTCAACGAGACCGCGAATGGTCGTCATCTGCACAGCAACTGCATCGTCTTTGAATTCGGGAAGCGCATGAAGCATCGACTCGACGCGTTCCATCACCCACGTCGACGTCTTTGGTTTGGCAGGGCCTCCAAACGCGCGCCGGACAGCACGCTCCGGCGGAGAGCCGAGCGCGATCGAAGCGTTGACGTAGATGTCGGGCGCTAGAACGACGTCCATGCCCGAACCCTAACACGGCGCCAGGAGGCTTGACATCGTTCCGGCCAGAGTTAGTCGTCAAACATGAAGGCAATCTGGATTCCGAAGCACGGGAAGTCCGACGTGCTGGAGCTCCGCGAGAGCCCAGACCCGATCCCAGGGCCCGGTGAGGTGAGGATTCGCGTTCGGGCGTCGGGGATCAACTTTGCGGACATCATGGCCCGGCAGGGGCTGTATCCGGACGCACCATCCCCACCGATGGTGGTAGGCTATGAGGTGTCGGGCGTCATCGACTCGGTGGGCGAGGGAGTCGCCGATCGAAGCGAGGGCCAGCGTGTCTTGGCGATGACCAGGTTTGGCGGTTACGCAGAGGCCGTGTGCGTCGATGCGGCGCAGGCGTTCTTGATACCGGAGCAAATGAGCTTTGAAGAAGGTGCCGCGCTTCCCGTCACGTATCTGACCGCCTACCACATGCTGTTCAACGTGTTTCGATTGAGAGCGGGGGATCAGGTCTTGATTCACCAGGCCGCGGGTGGCGTGGGTACCGCAGCGAGCCAGCTCTGCCGCACGGTCGGAGGGGTCACGACCTACGGCACCGCGTCGAAGGCCAAGCACGACCACGTGCGGGACAACGGCTGCGATCACGCGATCGACTATCACTCTGCCGACTACGCAAAAGAGGTTCGAAGATTGACCGATGGCCGAGGGGTCGACTGCGTGCTCGACGCGCTCGGGGGCGATGACTGGAAGAAGGGCTTCTCGTTGCTTCGACCCGGAGGTCTCCTCATCTCGTTCGGCTGGGCGAACATGGCTAAGAAGGGGAAGCGCCGTCTGACCCATATGCTCAGCGAATTCACACATGTCCCCCTGTGGACGCCGATTCGCCTGATGCAGCAGAACAAGGGCGTGGCGGGTGTCAACATGGGGCAGCTCTGGGACGAGCGCGATCTGACGTTCGACGCGTTTACGGCGCTCTTGAAGCTCTACGAACAGCGCCAAATCAAGCCGCACGTCGATCGCTGCTACCCCTTCGGGTTCGCCGCGGAAGCGCATGCGTACATCGAAGCTGGCCAAAACATCGGGAAGGTCCTACTCACGCCCTAGCCATGACCGTCCGTCTCTGTTTCGTTTGTCTTGGGAACATCTGCCGCTCGCCGACTGCGGAAGCGACCATGCGTCAGCTCCTCGAGCTCGAGCAACTCACGGCTGAAATCGAGATCGACAGCGCCGGGACGGGAGACTGGCATGTTGGCGAGCCTCCCGACCGACGTGCCACAGCTTCCGCGAAACGTCGTGGCATCGAGCTCGACGGTCGCGCGCGCAGGGTGGGAGCGGAGGACTTCGAGCGTTTCGATTACCTGATCGCAATGGATCGAGCGAACCAGCGTTACCTCCTGCGGATGGCGCCCGACCAGCTAGCCAAGACGAAGATCGTTCTTTTCCGGAACTACGATCCCGACTCGCCGCGCGACGCCGATGTGCCCGACCCATACTACGGCGAGGGCGATGGTTTTGAAACCGTGCTGGACATCTGCGAAGCTGCGTCGCGCGGGCTGCTGGAGCACATCCGAGAGAATCATCGGCTATGAGCCCGGAGTTGCGCGAGGCCCTCGAACAACGGTTGGGCAAATCGCTGCGCGGCGTAAAACGCCTTGGTGGCGGCGACATCAACGATGCGTACCAAGTTGCCCTGAGTGACGGGACCCAGCTCTTCGTCAAGACGCACCCGAACCCGCCGCCCGGTATGTTCGAGGCGGAAGCGCGCGGACTTTGCTGGCTCGCGGAGGCAAACGCGATTCGGACGCCTCGCGTGATCGCGGTGTCGGATGCGCGGCCGGCGTACTTGGCGCTCGAGCTGATGACGCCGGGGAAGCGCCAGGCGGGTTTCGATGAAACTCTGGGCCGATCGTTGGCGGCCCTGCACGCCTATGGCGCTCCCTCGTTTGGGCTCGACCATGACAATTTCATCGGCCGGCTCGCGCAATCGAACGCGGTCACCGACGACTGGGCCTCTTTTTACTGGTCGTCCCGACTCGAGCCGCAGCTGAAGCTTGCGACGGACCGTGGCTTGATCGATTCCGCGACGCGTTCCGCCTTCGACGCCTTGCAGCGCGTTCTTCCCGATCGGGTCGGCGCGGCAGAGCCTCCGTCCCGCCTACATGGCGACCTCTGGGGAGGCAACCTCCACGTCGATGACGAGGGGCATCCAGCATTGATCGATCCTGCTGTCTACGGGGGTCACCGCGAAATCGATCTGGCGATGATGCGACTCTTCGGCGGCTTCAGCGAGCGCGTCTTTGCCTCGTACGCCGAAGCCCGGCCGCTCGCGCCGGGCGTGGCGGAACGCATCGCCCTCTATCAGCTCTACCCTCTGCTGGTACACGTGAACTTGTTTGGCGGCACGTACGTCGGGTCCGTCAAGCGAGCGCTGTCTGACTGCGCTTGAGATCTGCGCTGCGGCTGCCGTTCTTGACACCGCGGAGCGAGTGACCCAGATAAGCACGATGGGTTTCTCGAGCGCGGACCAACAGACGAGGGGTGAACGCGCGGCGGTGCTCTTGATCGACCATGGGAGTCGGCGGGCTGCGGCCAACGCGCTGCTCGATGAAGTCGCTGCTTTGGTCAAGAAGCGCCTCGGCCCCGCAAGCATCGTGGAGCCCGCTCACATGGAGATCGCAGAGCCCACGATCGCCGAGGGCTTTGCTCGCTGCGTCGAGCAAGGTGCGACCAAGGTAGTCGTTCACCCGTTCATGCTCGCGCCAGGGCGCCACGTGACCGAGGATCTACCGCGCCTCGTCGAGGAAGCCGCTGCACGCCACCAGGGCGTGCGGTTTTCGATGGCGGCCCCGCTCGGCAGTCACTCCGGTGTCATCGACGCTGTGATCGAACGCTGCCAGTCGGCGCTTCCGGACTCCGAACCTTCAGCGAGCTAGGGGATTAGAATCACCTTGCCGGTCGTCTTGCGGCCGCCGAGCGCAACAAGGGCAGCTTCGGCGTCGTCGAGAGGATGCGTAGCGGAGACCAGTGGGGCGATTTTCCCCATGGAATGCAGGCCCACGATGGCTTCCTGGGCTTGTTGAATCACCTTGGGATTCTTCTTGAAGTAGAGCCCCCAGTGCAGCCCGACCAATGAGAAGTTTTTCACCAAGACGCGGTTCATCTTCGCAGATGGGATTCGCCCGCTCGCGAAGCCAATGACCAAAATCCTTCCTTCGAACGCGATGCATTTGGTCGAAAGGTCGAAGGTGTCCCCGCCAACCGGGTCGTAGATTACATCCGCCCCGCGTCCCGCGGTCAGCGCTTTCACTCTCTCGACCCAATCCTCTTCGCGGTAGTTGATGACTTCGTGCGCTCCGTTCCCTTTCACGAGGGCGATTTTCTCAGGAGTCCCAGCGGTGCCGATGACCTTCGCACCGAGCGCAACGCCGAGTTGAACCGCCGCGAGCCCTACTCCTCCGGCCGCTGCGTGCACCAGAACCGTTTCGCCTTCCTGTAGGTTCGCTCGATGCACCAAACCGACGTAGGAGGTCTGATAGACGAGCCCCAGGGCCGCGGCTACTTCGAAAGTCATCTCCGGAGGCATGGGGAAGACGCGTGCTTCAGCCGCGGCCACGGTCGAAGTGAACCCACCGAATTCCAGTAGGGCGCTCACGCGGTCGCCGACCGAGAAACGCGAAACGCCTTTCCCAAGCGTTCGAACGATTCCGGCGACCTCGGCGCCGGGCGAGAACGGAAGCTCCGGCTTAACTTGGTACTTGCCTTCCGTAATGAGGATGTCGAAGAAGTTGCAGCCCACGGCCTTCACATCGATGACGACCTCGCCCGGGCCAGCGTGCACTTCGCTCAGCTCTTCGCGCTCCAGGGCGCCCGGACCCCCCAGCTCGCGCACGACCATCCTGTACATGAAGCCGAAGTTTGCCTGCAAAAACAGGACAAGACTAGGGAGCCGCACCAAAAAAGCCGGCGTCCTGGTATAACCGAGGCGATGGCTGGGCCGAGGCGAAAGTACCCGCTACCCGCGGGTGTCATTCCGGCGGCACCGGAGGGTGGCACCGAGGATAGTGGGTCGCGCGTCCGCACCAAGGCGCCCGCGTCGGCCGACCAAGGCTCGGACAGCCAACCTGTCCTCAAGGAAAACCTCGTCGACCTCGCACAAAGGCTCGTCGACGAGCTGGTCGCTCTCGGCCCCAATGAGATCGCACCGGTGGTGAGGCGCCTAATGGCGCTTGGAAATTTTGCGCTCGAGGAGCTGGCCGAGAGCTTTCCGGGGCCGCTATGGCGCCAAGCCTTGGCCACGGATTCCCGACTGCAGCGCCCCGACGAAATTTCGGCGATCGCGGCCGCCCTCGCCGCCTTCGAAGGCGAGGCGATCCCATATCTCGCCCGCCTGATGCGTCACCCGACCCCAAAGGTTCGCTACTACGCGGCAGTCATCTGCGGGGCGTATTCGAGCCCCCGCCTTATCGAGCCGCTGATGCAAGCGTCGCTCGACGAAGACCGGGAGTGTCGGCGCGTCGCGCTGCATTTGCTGAGCGCCTATCAGCATGAAGCGCTCTACCGAAGCGCCCTCGGCGAGCTGCGCCGCTGTGCGTCCGAGGTCACTGAGCCGCTCCCTATTCGGCGCCGTGCGATTTCGGCGCTGACACAGCTGCGCGACGAAGCGTCGGCGGCCCTGTTCGTGGATTTGCTGGCTGACTCCGATCGCGGCATCGCAACGGCCTGCCGTGTCGGTCTAAGGGTGCTGACCGCCCACGACTTCGGGTTTTCGCGGGACCCTTGGCTCCGCTGGCTATCGGAACGTGGTCACGAAATTCGCATTCAGTGGCTGATCGAAGGCCTTGGAGACGGCCGGGCCAACATTCGTTTGCTCGCATCGCGCGAGCTTTGGCATCTGACCCGCTTCTTGCAGCCCTTGTCCGAGACGGCGGACCGTGACCAGTTCCTGACAATCCAGGCGAGTTACCGGCGGTGGTGGGCAAAGAACCACCCCGAATAGCTACAGCACGCCGGCCGTCCGTAGCGCCGCGCGCAGGGGCTCGACCCCTTCGAACACCACGCTGTGAATCCTGTGATCACGCGCAGCTTCGCAGTTGCCGACACGATCATCGATGAAGACGCAGCGCTCTCCGGCCACGCCGAGCGCATCCAAGGCCTGTGCGTACGCTGCCGAGTCCGGCTTTCGTAGCCCAGTGAGGCAAGAGACGAACGTCCAATCGAGAAACCGCGACAGCCTGAGGCGTTCTTCGATGAGTCTGTACCAAACCGGGTAGTTGGAAAACGCGTGCATGCGGCATCCCGCGCCGTGAAGCTCCTCGAGAAGCTCTTCGAGGCCGGGAAGCCATCGGTACGAAGCGCGAACGCGCCTCACGAAATCCTCTCGGTCGAAATCCCGACCATCTGCAAAAAAACTCGCGAGAAAATCCTTTTCGCTGCGTTCCCCCCGCTCGAACTCGGCCCAGGCGCTTGGATGCTTGACCGCGAGCAGCTCCTCGAAGCTCAGTTCGAAGAACTCGGGCATCTCCTCGAAAAACGGATCGTGGACGAGCGTGCCCATCACGTCCCATAGGAGGATCGGTTGCATCGTCTCAGCCAACCGCCGTGCTGCCGAGGTCGTTCGGCGCGCGTTGCTCCAGCCCGTGACGCCGAAGCTTGTCGAGGAAAGTCGTACGCTTCAGGCCCAGCATGCGCGCAGCCTCACTCTTGTTGCCCCCGGCTCGGAGAAGGGTCCGTTCGAGGAGACGGCGCTCGACTTCGATATAGGTACCGATCAACGGCTCCTGTTCGTCGGCCCCGGGCCAAGCGAGCGGGGGCAGGTCGCGAAGCCCGATCGTCTTCGAAGACGCTTCAGCGACCGCGAGCTCGATGATCAGCTCGAGCTCGGCCACGTCACCGGGCCAGTCGTGATCGACGAGAGCGGCCATCGCCTCTTCCGTGATGCCGACGGGCTCACGCGCCAGAACCCGGCATGCCCGGTCAATGGCGAGGAGTGCCAGCGATGGAACGTCTTCGCGCCGGTCGCGCAAAGGCGGAATCGTGAGACCTGGTCGCGTCAATTGTCTCGCGAGCTCTGGGTCGAGCGCACCGCGCCGCTCGAGCTCGCCAAGCGACGCCCGCGTGGTCGCAATGAGCCTTGGGCGCATCGGTCGAGGATCTTTGCTCTCGTTCTCTTCGGCACCCTGCTCTGCCAATGCCGCGGCAAGACGCGCCTGGTTTGATTTGGAGAGCGCTGGAAGGTCTCGCAACAGCAATGTCCCACCCGCGGCCGACTGAAACCAACCCGTGCGGCTCTCTCTCTGCGAGCCAAAGAGCAAGCTTGCCACTTGATCGGGCGGTGCGGCTGAGCAATCCGCGACGACGAACGGTGCCTCCCAGCGCGGCCCGCGGTCGTGGATGAAGCGGGAGACAGGCAACACCGGAGCGCCGGCCGGAGCGACGAGTAGAACCGGATCGGCCAGCGGGGACAGCTCGATTGCGCGCGTCTGCACAATCCGCATCGACTGGCTGTACGCCACGTGCAGGGTTCGATCTTCGGCGAGGCCGCGTCCGAGCACGTCACACTGGCCGCGCAATTGGTCGAGCTCCCCCTCGAGCGCCGTAATCCGGTCTTCCGCCTCACGCCGCAACGTGGATAGCTCGTGAATGTGGGTGTCGGCCCGGCGTTGCGCGAGCGCCGAGGCAAGAGCCCCCCCGAGCGAATCCGCCAAGCGTCCAAGCTCGTCGAGCTCGGTGCGCGAAAGCGCCTCCGACCGATCGCCCAGGGGCAGAAGAAGCACACCTTCGATGTGGTCGAGATGCATGCACGGGAGTGCGCAGCCCATCCCTTGGTCTGCCATGGTGTTGACGAGCTCTCGAATCGATGCCTCGCGGACGACTCGGGCTCGCAGACTGACGAGATCAAGAACCCCCTGGTGACCGTCGGCAAAGAACGTCCGGGTGATCGTGGCAGGGGCCTTGACCGGCCTGATATTCGCCCGCTCGCCGCTGTCGAGGCGGAGCCTCAGGGAGGGCTCCAAGGTGTAGAGCTCCGCGAACCCTTCGCTACCCTCGAAGACCTTGCCGAAGGGCACGAGAATTCCGGTGGCGACCTCCTCGAGTGCCGCGCCTCCGACCAATCGACTCCTCGCGGCTTCCGCCGCGTCTGCGAGGCGCCCCGAAGTGCTCCATACGGCGCGATTGGAAAGCCTTCGCGCAAAGGAAAACGTCAGCCACCAAAGCACCCCCGAGCCGAGCGCGAGCAGGCCGAGCTTCCATCGCTCGAGCGGCGCGTCGGGAACAACGCCCACCGTCACCGCAAAACAAACAGCAGAAGCAATGACGACCGGCACACCGACACGCCGCAGCGAGCGCCATCCCGGATCGAGCCAGGCGAGGTGCCCCAGCCAGAGCAACGAAGCCACACCAAACTCCACCGTGGTGGCGAGCACGCCGTCGAACGGACCGAACCAGCAGTATGCAAGCCCCACGGCGAGGATGGCCAGCGCGATCCCCGACAAGCCGCCCTCGACCACATGTCCTCTGCCCACGAGCACGATTTGGTGCAGGGCGCCCGTCGCCAGAATCCCGAGGACCACCACGACCGCAAATGTCATTTCCGGAAGCAACCCCTGGCGCGCCAAGCCGGCCCCGACGAACGCAGTCGACGCGAGAGCTCCGAGGGCGCCGTATCGAACGAGCGAACCGGTCTCGCGCGGCACGACGAGGTCGAGCATCGTCAGCGCTGCGAGCAGCCAGGCGATGTCGTGTGTGAGATCGAGGAGCGGCGAACTGGTGCGCGCGGACGCAATTGCGATGGCGAGGCTCACCGCCATGAATGCCAGCCGTGACGCGCCACGCCTGCTCGACCAGGACCCCAGCACGGCGAGCGGCGTCAAAGAGAACGCGAGGGAGAGCGAAACCACCAACCAGTCCGGGGAGGCGGCGGTGTTCGAAGCGGCCCGCGCGGCCAGAACGTAAAGAACAGACGCAGGACCCAGTATGGTTAGGAGCCTCGGGATTCGCACGATGGGAGCTCGTCTAGGCGATGCGGGCGAAGTCTATCACCGGCTGTACACATGACCAGATCCGTCGGGCTGTGTTTCTACAAACATCCGGAAACCGACGCCTACCCACCAGGTCCGATACTTCTTCTGCGAAGCGATCCGCAGCTTCTTCGACTTCCCCGGCTCATAGCCGAAGTCCTCCTGGGTGAGGTGTTTGAGCTCTTCACCGGCGCGCCGACGCAAGCGCTCGTCGGAGTGCAGGAGCGCGTTAATCAGCCAGACCACACGGTGCTCTACGCGGTGCTTCTCGTACCAGGCACTCCATTTCTTCTTGCTGCGGTTGAAGTCCTGACAACTCAGGCGCACCAGGCTTGCATGAGCAGCCTCGACCACGCCGGACTCTGGGCTTTCCAACAAGGAAACGAAGAATTCGAACGACTCGGCGTCGCGCAGCCTTCCCAAGGCGTCGATGGAAGCCGTCTGTGATTCCACGTTTCGGCCATCCCGTGCCGAAGCACGAAGCCGCTCGATGAGCTGGGTAAACTCGACCTCGCATGCGTAGAGGACGCTCAGCGCGCGGTACGCACTGCTGCGGACTCCCGGGTCGGTGTCGAACAAACGACGACCAACGGGCTGCACCAAGTCGGGATGTACGAACTCGGAAGCGATCACCGAAGCGTAGTAGCGAATGTCCGGGTCCTCATTGTCGAGTAGGGGGATCAAGTACGGGATCGAATGACCCCCGAACGCCACGAAGGCCCTCGCGATGGGAGAGACGTCCCTGCCCGCCGGGATGTTGGCGTGCGGCTCGTTGCGGTCGAACCAGAGCTCGCCCGGGAACTCCCGAGCCAGCGCCGGGAGTGCGGCCTCGCCGAGCGCCAACAGAGGTGGGATCAACATATCGTCTTCGGGGCTGCCATCGCGAAGCGCGGCCACGAGCTCTTCCACTTCTTCCCCAAAGTCGACGATGACGCTCGGGAGCGAGCCCTCGTCGACGAGAGGCGCCGGTGCGGGATTCCACCTCCGGCCGACCGGCCCGCTGTCGACATTGGGCGGTGCCGAGCTAGGCGCGCCGGGGCGCAACGACACAACGTCGTGCGACATTGCGCTTCCGTCGTTGTCCCGCCGCGGGTCGACGGGAAGATGATGCCCGGAATGCGCCGAACGCGGCGGGGGCGCCGGTTGCCAACCCGACTCTGGCTGAGTGGGCGGGGGTGCGGGTTGCCAACCCGGTGCCGGCGCAGGCTGCCAATCCGTGGCCGGTGCCGGCTGCGATGTGTTCGTCGGCCCGCTTGGCCTCGATGCTGTACGACCACTCCGGCCGGAAGGCCGCTGGGAGCTCCTTTGCCTCATCGAGGGCCGTCCGAGGATCTCGGGTGGGCGCGGCGGAAGGCTATATCGCGTCGCATCGACGAAACCGCTCTTCGGCTCCGAGTGCCTGCGGGCTGCCCCGGGATCGGAATCCCGAAACGTGCCCGCCGGAACCGAAGAGGCCACCTGCGGCGCCACGGCGGGGGGCGGCTCGGTATCGGCGATGCCCGTCGGCGAGGGTATCGACGAGTGGGCACGTGGGAAAGAGCCTGACCCATCCTTTATCGGCGGGATCGAGCTCCGGCTTCCAACGCCTTCAAACGGCGCCACGTAGGGAATCGTGCCGGGGTCCGCGGCCTCGAGCTGGTGGTTGAGCTGCCGCATCCGAGCCGTCATCTCGATGTCGTAGTGAAGTGCCAGGCCCGCTTCGACGCGCACCGAGCAAACGATTCGCTGCACCGGATCGATGCCGAGCTCGAAGGAGATTTCGCGGAGCGTGGCATCCGGCAAGGGACGGTCGACCGCGAGTACGACCGCATCTTCGGTCCTCGCAACGGGAATCAAGCGATGTCGAACGGCAAACTCGCGCGGCAGGACACGGATCGTGGAGATTGCGGTCTGCATCACCTCATCGCGCGTCGCGGGGAGTAGCCCGTACACCGCCGCGCAATAGGCATTCATTTCGTTCTCCCGCAGCAAGCCGAGCTCGAGAAGCACGGTGTCGAGATTTCCCCCGCGCATCACCTGATCCTGGATGGCTCCTTGGACGCGATCGACGGGGATGACCTGGTCGCGAACCAGGAGCGAGGCAAGAACGGACATATCCTCCTCAATGGTGGCTGTGCACCTGCCAACCTGTCAACGAGCTTGTCGGAAGTCACCGAGGCGATCTGCGACGATCGCCAGGGCAGCGGGCACGGCTGTCTCGACCCGAAGGACCCGGGTTCCCAAGCTTGCGACCGAAAAACCGGACCGTTCGAAGAGCTCGATCTCCTCCTCGGTGAATCCTCCTTCGGGGCCCAGGGCACACCAAACTTGCTCGGTGGTGCGATCGAGCGTCACCGATCCCTCGGCACGGGCTCCAAACAGGACCCGTTTCGCGCTCACCGGAATTTCTTCGAGCCATGAGCGGAAGGGGCGCGGGGCGTGAACGATGGGTACGTCGTCGCGCTCGCACTGAGTGGCGGCTTCGCCGGCTACTCGGGTCAGCCGATCGAGACGTGTGCGCGTGCGCTCGGAATCCCAACGGGGAATTGTTCGCTCGGTTTGCATGAGTGCGACCTCATCGACGCCGAGCTCGGTGGCTGCGCGCACGCAGTCATCGAGCTTCGCGCCTTTCGGAACGGCAAGCATCAGCACGATGCGTGCGCGCCTCGTCGCGGCGGCGACGGGAGGCTCTGCGAGACAGACCACGTCATCGGCGACCGATTCCACGCGGGCCGTCGCAGCGCGGCCCTTCCCGTCGAAGAGGACGACCGCATCGCCAGCTCGGAGTCGGAGCACCCGCACGTGCCGGCTCGACGCTTCTCCAAGAACGACCGCCCCACCCTCGTTCGGCAATCCGGGCGCGTATAGCCTTCGAAGCGTCATCGCCCCGCGTGCCTCAACACGCAGGCGCACCATTCACCCTCTTCGAGGCACTGTTCGAGCTTCATCGGTGCGTAGGCAGCGAGAAGCTCTTCGCGCTCGGGTCGAAGGATGCCGCTCAAGACCAGCAGCCCGGCAGGCGCCAGCCGCGCCTGGAGATCATTGGGCATATCTACGAGAACCCTGGTCTCGATGTTGGCAAGAACGATGTCGAAGACCCCTTCAACCTCGGCCAATGGCAGCGTAGATGCCCGAACTCGAGGCGCGACCCCGTTGAGCTCTGCGTTTCGCGCGGCCACGATCACCGCATCCTCTTCGATGTCCGTTGCGAACGCCAACGCCGCGCCGAGACGAAGTGCGGCGATCGATAAGACCCCGCTCCCGCACCCAACGTCCAGCACGCGCTCCCCGCCGGCCACGCGCTCATCGAGCACCTGCAGGACGAGCCTGGTGCTTTCATGATCGCCACTTCCAAACGCGTTCTCCGGGTCGATCGTGAGAACCACGTCTCCGGGCTTGCTCTGCGCGGGCTCCCAGGACGGGTGCAGCAAGAGCCGCTTCCCAATTCGCTGAGCGCCGAACCCACGCCGCCACTCCGTGGCCCAATCGGCCCGCGGCACGTAAAGGATATCGGCTTCGTACTCGCTTCGCATTTCGCGCAGCGCGTACTGCGCCGACGCCTCATCCGCGAACGCTGCAATGACGACGGCGCCGCCCGACTCGGCGTCGCGCACCAGGGTCGTTTGGTCCCGTTCTTCGAGACCGGTCGCGCCGAGCTCCCAGAGCCGCAGCTGCGCGAGCTCGAGCTGCTCGGATCGAACCCGAACGGTCACGAACGGATGGCGCGCCCCGGACATCAGACCTCGATCATGCGCGCGGAGAGATAGATCACCAAGAACAGAACCCAAGTGAGCGGGCCAAGGCGGTTGCCCCCGCGCCACGCGACAATGGGCGTGAAGACCGGCACGAGGAAGCCCAGGTAGCGCCACTGCGCAGCGAGAGGCCCCGACAGCACGCGCCAAGCCATCAGGAGGTGCGTGAACAGAAGCGCGGCGCCAGAAAGAGCCCAAAGCGCGAGCAACCAGAGTTCCACACCCCGCTTCTAGCCCATTGTGGGAACCAGCGCCCTGGAGAAGCTGGGGTCGCGCCGAAAAGCAGGTCGATCCCCCCAAGCAGCTCACCCAACCCCCTAGCCCTCCACGAGCTCGGTCACCGCCTCCGCCTCGCCCCCACAGCTCGCCGGCCGCGTGGCTCCGGTGTCCGCCAAGCGAAGCCGAACGACCTCTTCGCCAGACGCGATTCGGAACCGTACTTCCCAGCTCGACTCGGACTTCGCGTCGGTCCCGAGCCATTCGATCCCATTGGCTGTCTGCAGCCCCAGCCGCTTTCGCACGACGATCTCCGCGGCCTGCGTCGGCCGATCATACGCGCAACGGCCTCGAAACAAGTCGAGCTCACCGACCCCCCCGGCTCGTCGGGCCGTCACCCAGGGCTGCGCATGCTCGGCGCGAAGCCGTCCATACATCAGGCCGTCGGGCAGCCAGAGCGCACAGGCGGCAAAACGATGCCCGCCGAGGTGGCTCGTCTGCCAGGTGTCGACGCCCTGCGATTGAATCGCACGGAACACCGCGCCGCCGAGGACCCCGCAACAGCGATCGCGTCGACCGTGCACGCAAACCAAGCATATCGGCTCGCTCAGCGCGGCCGGCATCGCGTCGAGGTCGAGGTCGACGAGCTCTTCGTAGCGGCCTAGCTCGAGCTTCGACGTCCGCGACCGATCGCCGGCGGAGGACACCATCATGAACAGCGGACGTTTTCCGGAGCGCCCCGGGCGCCGGATGAGCTGCAAGCGCGACCGCGGCGTTTCGAGCCAACGGCCGAGCTGCGATCGCACCGCTTCGGGTAAGGCCGGGGTTTGAACGGCCTTGGGCGCCCAGGGCTCTGTCACTTCCAGAAGCAACCAGCGATCGACCGACTCGACGGCAGTCCCCGCGAGAGACTCTCCCGCTTCGAGTGACGCAGCCGAGCACTCGGGAACAGCCACCGTCAGTCCGATGTTACGGGAAGAGGACGCGCCATCTCTTCGGCAGCTTGGTCGATCGTGTGCTGCCGACGCTCCGCGATCTTGGATCGCCACGCCTCGTACTGCGTTTGCATGCTGCCGAGCTGCTCATTGGCTCGCGCAAGCGTTGCCTCCAAACGCGCGCGTTCGGTCGCGCTGGTCGCCTGGCCGACTGCTTTTCGAACCGCATCACGAACCAGTTTCACCCGCGCTACCGCATCCGGGAAGTTCTCTCGCTCCGCAAACCTACGAGCTTGCACCATCCAAACAGCCCAGCGCTCTTCTTCAGTCCTGAGGTCCATCGATCTACCAATCTAGGGCGTTTCGCGAGGCGGTCCAGTCGAGGCGCGAGGTCGGTGGTAAAGCCACCAGTTCTCGAAGTGCGCCACGCGCTGTATGGATGGGTCTGGTGCAAAGAGGGCGTCCGGCGCATTGAGCCGACGAACCAAGAACCAATCGAAAAACTTGCCGTGCTGGTCGAGCTGGAAGAGCTGAGGGCTCCACTCCCAGCGCACCGGCGTTGGCGGCGGGACGACTGCCTCGGGATCCGAGTTGTCGCGATAGCGGAACGGGAAACCCTCCAGCTGGGCAAAGTGGAAGCTCAGCCAGCCGCCGCGCTCAGCCTGGACGTATGCGGGCAGGTGGACGTACGGGCTGTTTCGGGCGCGCGAGCCGTCGTGGTCGTACACGAGGTAGAGAAGCTTCGGGGCCTTGGGAAGCTCGCGGACGATCTCTCGGAAGTGCGACGTGGTGGTCGAAAACTCCTCGTGCGCATCGGCAACGAATTCCCCGAGCGGCGCAACCGCAACCGCCGTCCAAACGACGAAGCCGAGCTCCGCCCAGCTCTTGCGGGGCAGGTTTGGTAGGAGCGCAGGCATGAGAAAGGCCGCTGCGGTGATCTCGCGTGGAAAGACGTACCACCAAACCCCGAGCTCCATCGGAAGCGTCAGGTAGAGCCCGAGGAACACCAAAATCGCGACCCCAACAACCGCATGGGCCGGCACGACCCAGCCACCCTTGGGCCAGGAACGGAGCCGAACGATTGCAATCACCAGCAGTGCGACCGCAGTCACCGCGAACAGGAGCCCAGTGCGGCGGAACATGAAGCTGTCCTCGTCGCCGATGAAGATGTCGGTCGCATTGGCGCTTGCCTCGGACAAACGGCTCCAGGCCGGCGGCCAAGCCCAGGCGATTTCGGGGATCGACAGGTCGGCGCTAGTCGTCGCCCAAGCGATGAAGAGCGCGGAGGATACGGCGATCGGAATCAGGAGGCCTTGAATGCTATCCACTCGTCGGTGCATCGCTGCAGCGACGACCAGCAGCATCAACACCGCGAATGGGAAGCGGTACACGTGCGTGAAGAAGAGTAGAATCAGAACCGCGACGAGCGCGCCCTGCAGCTTCGCGGTCGGTCGATCGACGACGCGAAGAGCAAGACCGAGCACCATGGCGAAGAGGCCGAGCGATGCCAGAAAACCAACGAGGCCCCAGTGCGCGGGAACGCCCCAGACGGCAACGAGCCCCCATAGCCCTAGAAACGGGGACTTCCTCAGCCCCCAGCAGAGCACCATCAGCCCGATGGGCGGGAGCGCCATCAACATGCCAGCTGCAAGCTTCGTCGCGACGATGGGTGGGAGCACGAGCATGAAGATCGCCGCCAATGTGTAGAAGGTGAGATAGGGTGCCGCGAGGATCTGAAACTGAAACTGCTCGTCGAAGTGCCAGCCCGGGTCCAGGTAGTGACGGAACACCGAGGACGAGGCCGCATGAAACGGGAAGTCCATCATCATCGGATAGTCGGCCGCCCACAACGGTGCGCCGACGACGTATGCGATTGTGACGGCGGCGCAAACCCAGGCGAGCCACGAAAGTGGTGCCGGTCCTGTTACGCGTGCAGTCGACCCTCTGTGCCCCCCCGGCATCGTGGCGTTACGGTATCACGGACTGGCGCTTAGCCGTTGAGAGCTTCAGCGCCGCCGATGATCTCCATCAATTCCTTGGTGATGGCAGCCTGGCGGGCCCGGTTGTATTGAAGGGTCAACCGGTCGATCATATCGCTCGCGTTGTTGGTCGCCGCGTCCATGGCGGTCATACGAGCGCCGTACTCCGAAGCCACCGACTCGAGGAGAGCTCTGTAGATTTGAACCTCGACGTGCATCGGAAGCAGGGTGTCGAGCAACGCGACCTGGCTCGGCTCGTAAATGAATTCCCCGAGTTGGTCGTCGGCGAGCTCGAGCGGCTTGATGGGCAGGAACGGCTCGATGACGACCTGCTGATTGATCGCGCTCTTGAACTCGTTGTAGACCAAATCGCAAGCGTCGAGATCGAGCCCGGTGTAATCTTCGACGATGTAACGTCCGATTTCGCCCGCCTTATCGGCGCTCAGGTCTTCGAAGACCCCGAGGAAGTCGTGCCGGATGTTGGCGTTTCGACGAGTGAAGTAGTCGCGCCCCTTGCGGCCGATGATGCCGAAGCACACCTCGCTGCCCTCCGCCTCGAGCTGTTTCCAGCGGCTGAACGCTGCCTTGCAGATGTTCGAGTTGAAAGCGCCGGCCAAGCCACGATCGCTGGTGAGGACCACCAACATGACGCGCCTAGGCTCTCGTCGAGACAGCAAGGGATGGATGCCTTCGTCGGGATTGACACGCGCAGCGACGCCACTCAGCACCTCGAGTGTCTTGATTGCGTACGGACGGAGGCGTTCGATGTTCTCTTGCGCCTTCCGCAGACGCGCACCAGCAACGAGCTTCATGGCGCGGGTGATCTTCTGCGTGTTCTTGACGCTTCCGATGCGCTTCCGGATGTCCTTGAGGTTTGCCATTTCCGATTAGTCGTTTTGCGTTGGCTCGAAGATCTCTGCAAATGCCTTGAGCGCGTCGTCCAGCTGGGCTTCGAGCGTGTCGTCTAGCTTACCCTTCGACACGATGTCGGAGAGAATCGAAGCGCGCTCGGCCTTGAGGTACGAGATGAGCTCTTGCTGGTAGCGGCCGATCGAGTCGACTGGAAGCTCATCGAGGTAGCCGTGTGTGCCCGCGAAAATGGACACCACCTGCTCGTCGACCGGCCAGGGCACGAACTGACCTTGCTTGAGCACCTCGACGAGACGCTCACCTCGCGAAAGCTGCTGCCGCGTCGCGGCGTCGAGGTCGGATGCGAACTGCGCAAATGCCGCCATCTCGCGGAACTGCGCGAGCTCGAGACGCAGGGTGCCGGCGACCTGCTTCATCGCCTTGATCTGGGCGTTACCACCGACACGCGACACCGAGATGCCGACGTTGATGGCGGGGCGAACGCCGGAGTTGAACAAGTCTGACTCGAGGAAGATCTGGCCGTCGGTAATCGAGATGACGTTCGTCGGAATGTAGGCGGAGACGTCGCCCGCCTGCGTCTCGATGATCGGCAATGCGGTGAGCGAGCCACCCGAGTCCGCGAGCTTCTTTGCAGCGTAGCCTGCGCCCTTTTCCTTGGCGGCGGCCTCGGCCTCGTGCTTCGACTCGGGGCCGCTGAAGACCTGATTTCCGAGACGACCCGGCTCCTGGTCCGACTTCACGACGACCCAGTCTTCCGCCATCTTTGCGGCGCGCTCGAGAAGGCGACTGTGAACATAGAAGACGTCGCCCGGGTACGCCTCGCGGCCGGGAGGACGACGAAGAAGGAGGGAAAGCTGGCGGTAGGCGACGGCCTGCTTCGAAAGGTCGTCATAGATGCAAAGCGCGTGCTGACCGTTGTCGCGGAAGTACTCGCCCATCGTCACGCCGGTGTATGGCGCGATGAACTGAAGCGGCGCGGGCTCGGAAGCGCCGGCCAGAACGACGGTGGTATATTCCATTGCGCCGAACTGCGTGAGCTTGTCGACGACCTGAGCGACGGTCGACTGCTTCTGACCGATCGCGACGTAGAAACAGTAGACGCCCTTGCCCTTCTGGTTGATGATCGTGTCGAGCGCGACGGCTGTCTTGCCTGTCTGGCGGTCGCCGATGATGAGCTCGCGCTGACCTCGGCCGATCGGAATCATCGAGTCGATGGCCTTGAGGCCGGTCTGAAGCGGCTCACTCACCGGCTGACGGGCGACGATGCCCGGAGCCTTGAGCTCGACGCGACGGCTGAGCTTGCTTTCGATTGGACCCTTGCCGTCGATGGGCTGACCGAGGGCGTTGACCACGCGGCCCACCAGGGCCGGACCGACGGGAACCTCGACGATGCGGCCGGTTCGCTTGACCGTGTCGCCCTCGTTGATGCCGACATCGGAGCCGAAAATCGCGCAGCCGACGTTGTCCTCTTCGAGGTTGAGGGCCATGCCGAAGACACCGCCGGGGAACTCGAGGAGCTCGCCCGCCATGGCGCTTTCGAGGCCGTAGATGCGGGCAATACCGTCGCCCACCGTCAAAACAGTACCTGTCTCGACCACATCGACCGACTTCTCGTAGGAAGCGATCTGCTGCTTGATGATGTTGGAAATCTCTTCAGCGCGAAGTTGCATTTGGCAGGCTCCTGATTCGATGCGGTTACGGCGTATCGCCGTTCGCAAGCAACGTTTCCCTAAGCTCGCTCAGCCGGTTGCGAATGCTTCCGTCGAACAGTTGGTCCCCGATGCGTGTGATCACGCCACCGATGAGCGAAGGATCTTCCTTCTTTACGAGCACGACCTCTCGATCGGTCACTCGCTTGAGTTTCTCCACAAGGCGCGCGTAATAGGCGTCGGCCAAGGGCTTGGCGCTGACGACCTCGACGCGAACACGTCCGGTCTCCGCCTCTGCCAGCGCGTCGAGCTCCGCAAGAACCTCGTCGAGGTGCCCGAGGCGGCCCTTGTCGGCGAGCAGGTTCACCGTGTTGCGGACGATCTTGGAGCTGCCGAGCTTTTCCATCACGGCATCGACGGCGGCCTTGAGGGCGGGCCTCGGGATCACCGGGTTTTGGACGATGTCGCGCAGCTCTTGGCTCGACTTCCAAGCGTCGGAGAGCAATCCGACATCGCGCAGAACCGTGTCGATCTCGCCCTGCTCGCGGGCGAGGTCCAACAGAGCCTTTGCGTACCGTCGTCCGAGCGCGCTCATGATTGCCGCTCCCCGATGACCTCATCGAGCCGAGCGAGGTACGCCTCAGCGAGTTGGTCTTGATCCGAATCAGTCGTCCGTTGTTGGAGCAAGTCCTGTGCGGCAACCACGGCAGCGGTCGCCGCCTGCTGGGTGAGCTCTTTTCGAAGCTGCTTGATTTGCTGCTCGATGAGGAACGCGGTGTCTTTGCGCATGCGCGCAGCCTTCTCTTCGGCCTGCGACACGATTCGGTCGCGCTCCGCTTCTCCGGCCTTGATCATGTCGCCGCGAATCTGGACCATCTCTTGGTCGAGCCTCTCGAGACGGGTTGCGGTTTCCATGTGCCGCTGCTGAGCCTCGGCGCGAAGCCGCTGGGCCTCGGCAAGCTCCTGTTCGACCTCGGCGCGGCGCGCTGCAAGAGCGGGGTTGCCCTTCTTGCGGATGACCCAGCCGATGAGGAGAACCAACACGCCAAAGTTGACGAGAGTGCCCTGGAAATCCCGGCTCTTCATCAGCGACGAGAAGGTGAGCTCGCCGTGCCCGTCGTGACTGCCGTGCTCGGATTGCTCCTCGGCGAGGTCGTGGGCACCAGCCTCGTGCGGCGGCTCTTCGGCCAAGGCCAGGCCGGGCAACGCCACGAGCAGGGCCAGCAACATCAGCCACCATGCGCGTATCATTGGACCTCCCGGTTCAACATTTTCGATGCGATCTGCTTCGCCAGCACCGGTACCGACCGATCGATGTCCGCGCGAAGCCGTGTCGCCTCGCTGCTCAACTTTTGGTCGGCCTCCGCGAGCTGCCGGTCGGTCTCTTCCTGAACCCGGTCGAGCACGGTCCGCTCGAGGCGCTTGCCCTCAGCTCGAAGGCGGTCGCGCTCCTCCCCGGCTTGAAGCCGAATGCGACGCATCTCGACCTCGAACTCCTCGCCTTCTGCGGAGGCCTCGTCTTGGAGGCGAAGTGCCTCGAGCTTGGCGCCTTCGATGGCGTTCTCCCGCGCTTCGAAGAGTGCAACCATCGGCCGGAAGATGAGGGGCCGGAATACAAGAAACGCAACCGCAAACAGGCCGAGCTGAATCCAGATCGTGCCGTCGAGGTCGATGATGGAACCCTCTGACAAAAGGGCTGTGAAAAGCGCGTTCATCGCAGCGTAATCCCGTCGTGGACCCAGAGATCCGGCAGGAAAGAAACTCCAACTGGAGGAAATCTCCAACCGGCGTTTGGGGCCGAATCGCAGCTACGGCAAGCCAATTCCCTAGCGGCGCGCGTTCCTAGCATGGGCCCGAACCCAGTCAAGGTCGGCCGGGCACTGGATTTGCGCCTCGTTTAGCTCGAGCGTTGCGGACCTTCGAAGACCCGGGTTCGGAGGGCTCGAACCGTTCTCCCGGCCGCCCGCTCGTTCTCTCGACTGAAGACGGACGAGGGAAGCGGGATGTCTGGGTCTACGTAGATCTTAAAATCGATTTCGGTGCGCGTACCACCGTCCATCGGAGTGAGGGTGAAGCTCGCGCTGAAAGCGTCGATGTTGCCGTCCATGAGGTGGGCTTCAACCACCCGCACATCGCCGCTTTCCGGACGCTCTGCAAGGTTGAGCTGACCGTAGAGCGTGATCGCGCCCTTTGCGACGCTCACCTCCATGTAGACCATCGCGCGGGTCCCTCGCTGGGCCAGGACCCTGGACTTCGTAAAATTGGGCATGAAATCTACATAGTTGCCGTAGTCCAGAACGATGGGCAGCACCTCGTCGATCGGCTTATCGAGGACGATCACCGCCTGACCCCAGGAAATCCTGGAACCCTCCTCTGGGATCTGGGCGGTGAAGATCCCGGCGTTTTCGTCGTATTCCTCGGCGGCAGCAACGAGGCTGGCGGAAGCTGCGACGAAAAGGGCAATGGCAGTGGCGGCGCGGATGACGGTCGTTCTCATGACGGCTTCTCGTTTCGATCCCTGCTACGCGGCGATCATGGTGACGTTACGTCACGCAGCCGGCCCCAAATCCCATAATTGGGAACCGGACGCTGGAAAAGGCGGGCCTGCGGTTCAGGGCTTGGTACTTTGAGCGGGAATGGGCCAGAGCCTCAGACTGCACGTCTTCGCCGCACTCCTGGCGGGCGTCGTCGGGCCAGGGCAGGCCTTCGCGGACGAGGAAGTCGCCGTAAGCGTGCAGGAAGAGGGGGCGGTTTTGCCGGTCTTGATCATGCGGATCGGCGCGGGCGCACGTTTCAGGAACATCCACCTAGAGCTGGGCGACGGCGCGGGCGGCACGGAAACTCGGAGCTTCGAAAGCGGTGCCTACTTCGATGTTGCTTGGCACCTCTTGGTACGTCCGATGGGCCGGCGCCCGTCCAGGCCTTCGGTTCAGGCGATCATTGTGCAGGTCGACGGTGGCTCGGGCATCGGGCTCAAGGCCGAGGTATCCGGGATCGAGCTTCAGACGAACAGCTGGCGGATGCTGGGACAGTTCGGTTATCTCTATCCACTGCACCGACTCCAGCTCGGTGGATTGGTCGGGGTCGGCGGAGACGTGTTCGGCATCGATCTCAACTCGGTTCTGCCATCCTCGCGGATTATCTACGCCCGCTTCGGCCCAGCGCTTGCCTATCCGATCGTCCCGCGCTTGTTGGCCTTCCGTGCGGACTTCGGCCTTCGCTTCCCATTCTACCTGGGTCGGCTCGAGGACGCGTTCGGAAACGAGAGCTCGGGGATTGGCCTGGACGCGGCGGTGACCTTCCAGGGATGGCTGAACGTCGGTTTCAGCTATGCGGTGCGCTTCGTCTGGGAGTACTACCGGCTTCGCCTTTCGGGTTCGAACATGAACGTCCCGGCCATGGGCGACGGCGGCGACGGCAACGATCACGCGCTCACGATTCAGTTTCTGTTCGGCTGGTCCCGGTAACCATCGGGCGATGTGTCGTCGGCGGACCGCGCCGAAACTGGGCGATCCACCAGCTCGAGCACCTCGCCCATGACGCACGCGCCGTCGAACACGACGCCTTTGTCCATGAAAAGGGCCTGGGTCCGAATGTCCCCGCGCACCTGCGCTGGCGCGTGCAGCTCGACCAGCTCGGTGGCGTGGATGTCACCCTCGATCGTCCCGCCGCGCACAATCAAGGTGTGAACTCGAATCGTGCCCTTGATGCGCGCCTCTTCACCGACCACGAGGAGCCCGTCGCTAAACACCTCTCCGTCGAACTCGCCGTCGATGCGGGCGCGCCCTTCAAAAAAGAGCTTCCCCTGGTAACGGGTTCCGGCGCCTAGAAGGGCATGGATGACGGCGTCCTGGTCCTGCATCACGAGCCTGATGGTAGAAAGCCGGCACGAGCGGGTCAATTGCGCGCTCGCAGGGGCTTGCCGGAGCGCGACGTGACCCTAACTCGTGAAGGCTGGCGTCTTTGACCGCCCTCAGGGGCCGTGCTAGGTGGCGCTCGCTTTTTGGCGGCGTGAACCGCCCGGCCGACACCCTTTCGAGAGAACCGGAAAGAACATGGCAGAGCTTCAGAACGGGCAAGTTACTCAAGTTATTGGTCCGGTCGTGGACGTTACCTTCCCGCGTGGGAGTCTCCCGGAGATTCTTTCCGCGTTGAAGGTGAGTAACCCGTCGATCAGTGACAAGGATTGGAACCTCACCCTGGAGGTCGCCCACCACCTCGGCGAGAACACCGTCCGCGCGGTCGCGATGGACTCCACCGACGGCTTGGTCCGCGGGATGGCGGTCAAGAACACCGCCGCGCCGATTGCCATGCCGGTGGGCAAGGAGTGCCTCGGGCGCATCTTGAACGTCATTGGCGAGCCTGTGGATGAAAAGGGGCCGGTCGGCGCGACCAAGTTCTCGCCGATCCACAGAGACGCTCCGGCGTTCGTCGACCAGAGCACCGAGGTCGAGATCTTCGAGACGGGTATCAAGGTCATCGACCTTCTGGCTCCGTACCGAAAGGGCGGCAAGATCGGTCTGTTCGGTGGCGCAGGCGTCGGCAAGACAGTTCTCATCATGGAGCTCATCAACAACGTCGCGAAGGCACACGGAGGCGTGTCCTGCTTTGCCGGCGTCGGGGAGCGCACCCGTGAGGGGAACGACCTGCTCCTCGAGATGAGCGAGTCGAAGCTCGAGACCGGCGAGACGGTCCTCTCGAAGACGGCGCTCATCTACGGCCAGATGAACGAGCCGCCCGGCGCGCGCGCACGAGTCGCGTTGAGCGCATTGACGGTTGCGGAGTACTTCCGAGATGATGAAGGCCAGGACGTCCTTCTCTTCGTCGACAACATCTTCCGCTTCACGCAGGCGGGCTCTGAGGTCTCTGCGCTTCTCGGCCGTATTCCCTCAGCCGTTGGTTACCAGCCTACGCTGGCGACCGAAATGGGTGAGCTCCAGGAGCGCATCACCTCGACCAACAAGGGCTCGATCACCTCGGTTCAGGCGATTTACGTCCCCGCCGATGACTTGACCGACCCGGCGCCGGCGACGACGTTTGCTCACTTGGATGCGACGACGGTGTTGTCGCGTTCGATCGCGGAGCTCGGCATCTACCCAGCGGTCGACCCCCTCGACTCGAGCTCGACCATGCTCGACCCGAGCATCCTCGGCGAGCGTCACTACCGTGTCGCACGTGGCGTGCAGGAGACCTTGCAAAAGTACAAGGACCTCCAGGACATCATCGCGATTCTCGGCATGGACGAGCTCAGTGAAGATGACCGCCTGGTCGTCGACCGGGCGCGTAAGATTCAGCGCTTTCTGTCGCAGCCGTTCTTCGTCGCCGAACAGTTCACCGGCCTCAAGGGCGCATACGTGCCGCTCGAGGAGAGCGTCTCGGGCTTCGAGGAGATTCTCGACGGCAAGCTCGACCACATCCCAGAGCAGGACTTCTACCTCAAAGGCAATGTCGAAGAGGTCAAGGAAGCGTACGCCAAACGCTCCAAGGACTGATTGGCGAAACGATGGCGAACTCCGAACATCTACAGCTCGACGTCGTCACACCGCAGGGCTCGGTGCTTTCCACTCGAGTCGATTCGGTGCAGGCGCCCAGCGTCGAGGGCGAGTTCGGTGTGCTTCCAAACCACCTTCCGCTCTTGGCCGCGCTCAAGTGCGGGCTCTTGGTTTGGGAAGTCGAGGGTAAGCGCAAGATCGCCGCGATCGGCCCCGGCTTCGTCGAGGGAGGGCCGGACAAGGTGCTCCTTTTGACCGATGTCTATGCATCGCCCGAGAAAATCAATCCCGACGCTGTGCGTGAAGAGCTAGCCACGGCGGAAGAGGCTCTCAAGGCCTACGACGAGCTCTACGAAGGTCCGGACTACAATGAGCTCCAGCGCGACGTCGATTGGGCGCACGCGCGACTCGAAGCCTACGCCGCTGCTCGCGCGGTTTAGTTTCGTCCGACCCGGCCCACCCCACGCGTAGTCCTTCATCCGCGCCCTTCGCTTCGCTTGGGCCTGGCGGCGCTTCTCGCGCCGGGCTTCGCCTGATGGCTCGCGCTGCCGCCGGTGGTTTGCCTGGGACTGGGTGTGCTTATTGCTCTTCGGGGGGGGGTTGGTTCCACTTGTCGAGGGCTATGAGCGCTGCTGCCTGCTCGGCCTCGATTTTGGAGCGGCCGGCGCCGGTCGCGACCTCTTCGTCGTTCAGCTCGAGCGCCACGGTGAACTCGCGATCGTGATCCGGACCGTCGGTTTCGAGCAACCGGTAGCTCGGCGTCCCGCCCAGATTCGCTTGGGCCCACTCCTGCGCGCGTGACTTGGCGTCGCGATGCCCCGGCGCGCTCGTGTGAAGACGGGGCTCGAAAACGCGGCGAGCCGCTTCGAAGGCCGCATTCCCGCCTCCATCTTGATAAATCGCTCCAATGCAGGCCTCGAGCGCGCTCGCGAGCAAGCGGGGCTTGAATCGACCGCCCGACTTCTGCTCTCCCTTGCCGAGCCGCATGGCCTCGCCGACTCCGATCGTCTCGGCGGCCTCGGAGAGCCCCTTCTCGCTGACCAGGTCGGCCCTTCGACGCGTGAGCTCGCCTTCGTCCGCATCGGGAAACTGCACGTACAAGAGGGAGGCGACGACGAGATCGATGGCCGCATCGCCGAGGAATTCCAGGCGCTCGTTGTCGGTCGGGGCGAGGTCGGGCCGCTCGTTCTTGAACGATGTGTGCGTGAGCGCGTCCAGTAAGAGGCTACTGTCGGCGAAAGAGTAACCCAGCTCCTCACATAGGCGCAGTGCCGTTTCGTCGAGTGGCGCGTTGCGATTGGCCATCGATCCGAACGTACCAGCTGACCGGTGAGGGATCCATTGCCAAGCAGTGCCATGCTATACGCCAGCCGTGGACTTTCCCCCCGACGAGCTGGAAACGGCGCGGCTGTTGCTGCGCCGTCCACGCGTCGAGGATGCGGAGCCGGCGTTCGAGTCCTACGCCAGCGATCCGAACATCACTCGGTACATGACTTGGAGCGAACACGCGAGCCCTGCACAGACTCGGGAATTCTTGCAGCAAACGATCGATGCTTGGGACTTGCGGATGGGGCATCGCGTCTGGCTCATCGAGCGCAAAGACGATGGCATGCTCACGGGCACGATCGGATGCACCGTCCATTTCCATCGCGTGGAAATCGGTTTCGCGCTCGGGAGCCGGTTCTGGGGCCAAGGATACATGCCCGAAGCGCTGTCGAAAGTCTGTGAAGCCGCCTTTGCGGACCAGCGGATCGCGCGCGTCCAGGCGCTCTGCGACGAAGAAAACGCGCAGTCATCACGCGTCCTGCAGAAGGTGGGAATGCGGTACGAAGGCCGGCTTCGGCAGTACGGCCTGCATCCCAACCGCTCCGAGCTTCCCCGAGATTGCCTGATGTATGCCCTCGTTCGCAGCGATTGAAACGCGGATCGAAGCGACTACACTTCGCCCCCAATGCGCATGCTGACGACGGTAGCGGACCAGACCGAGGCCAAAACCCTGGGCGATGCGCTCTACGCAGACGGCGTGGTCACGACGCTCAAAGAGACTCGGGACGGTGCGATCGCAATCTGGGTTCACGACGAAATGCAGATGGAGCAGGCCCGCGCTTTCTTGAATGGTTTTGATCCGAGCTCGAGTCGAGTCGCCGAGATGGCAAAGCAGGCCCGCGCAAGACGCAAGAAAGAAGCCAAGGCCGACGAGCAACTTCGGGCGCGGACCGAAAAGATTCGAGGGCAGATCGAAGCCAAACAGAACATGCGCATCGGGAAGGTGACGACCGGCCTGATCGCGATCTGCGTCGTCGTTTTCTTTCTAACCGACATGGGCAAGAACATGGCCGTCGTCGCTTATTTCACGTTCGTCCCGCCGGTACTGACGCGAGGCGGCGCGGTTTGGGGCAACGTAAGCGCAATTTGGGAGGGGCAACCCTGGCGCTTGTTCACGCCGATGTTCCTGCACTTTGGCTTCATGCACATCCTGTTCAACATGTGGTGGCTGAAAGACCTCGGTACAGCGATCGAACGCGTGTTCTCTGCGCGCTACTTGCTGAGCTTCGTCTTGGTCACGGCGGCAGTCTCGCACGTGCTCGAGTACGCAATGTCCGGGCCCACGATTTTCGGCGGGATGTCCGGCGTGGTCTACAGCCTGTTTGCCTTCATCTGGATTCGAGGCCGCCTCGACCCGAGCTTCCCGTACCGAATGCCGCAGCAACTGGTAACTTTCATGTTGATTTGGCTGGGGCTGGGCTTCACCGGATGGGTCGGGCCGATTGCGAACTGGGTGCATACCGGAGGGCTGCTGGTCGGCGCGGTCTGGGGGGTGGTTTCGTCGGGGTACATTCAGCGCAAGCTGGGTCGCTGACCCCTACGCTGTCAGAACAACGGCATCAACCGGGCATAACTCCGCTCCCGGTCCCTCCGAATATCATCCAAAATCCCCTGAATCTCCGCCCTTCCCTCGCGCTCGATCATCCGCTCGTTGTGCGAAACGACCGACGCGGCGACGCTTTGCGGAGGCTTCTTCGTGTTCAGCTCATGCATATCGAGCTCGAAGATATCGGCGTAGTGGGGTGGGTCTTGCGCTCGGATCTCTTCGAGACGCTTTCTTCGGACCAGTTGAAGGGTGGGGTCGGGTGCTTGCCGCAGGAACTGGATCGAACCCGCGGATGCGGCGGCGCTCGGGTAGAACGGCGCGCTTAGAAAGACGCCGCCCTGCGGCTCAGCCAGTGACATCGCCCAGTCCGCAAAGGCGTCCGACCCTGCGGTGAAGCGTGGCGCGATCACGAACGCGACATCGACAGTATGGTCGTCCGCCCAATCGGCCAGCACAGGGGCTAGCTCCTCGGGGCTGCAGGACGCGCTGGTCACGACGTGCGCGCGAGTGTGCCCCCCGGCTCGCGCTGGTTTCGCCCAGGGACAAACCGAAAAACGCTCGATCAGCTCGCGCTGGTAGCGCTCGTGGAGCCGGAGCGCCTCACGCCGGAGCGCCACATGCGGATTCACCGGGCTCAATCCGTTGCCCGCGCAATTCGTTTCGAGAGATACTCGTCGAGGTGGGGCACGATCTGCATGCTCAGTGCTTCGGCGGGCATGAGGAACTCTGCCCGAACGACCTCGCGGTTGTCGACTTGTACGTTCGGCTCGGCTTCCATCTCGAGCTCGTAGATGTCGAGCGTGTCCTGGCGGTGCTCGAACACATGCGTGCCGTGATAGGCGTGGACCAGTCGCTTGGGCTGCACGTTGATGCCGACTTCTTCGCGTAGCTCGCGTGCCGCCGCCGTCCGACGATCTTCACGGGGTCGGATGTAGCCGCCGGGCAAGGTGAGCTGAGCCCGATAGGAATTCTTGACGAGCAAGACTCGGCCGTGGTGCCAGACCGCCACGAGCGCTCCGGTCGTCTCTGGTCGTCGAATGAACCAGAGCAGCCGTAACCCCCAATGCGCCAAGCGGTACACCGCCCTGATCAAGGCGTTGAACATGGCCACAGGTTACCAAAAGAGCCGGGCACAGAGAAATCCCTGTCCAGCCGAAGCGCCTCAGAGGGTTGCGCCCGCCCGGGCCCATTCCCCGCGCCGATAGGCGCGAATACCGAGGAACATACGAACCGCGAACGAAACAGGCACGGCGACCCAGATCCCAAAAGCGTCCCAGCCCACGACGAAACCGAGGAACCAGCTGAGCGGCACTTGAATGATGAGCGTGCCGACGATGTTGATCATCAGGCTGGTGTCGGTCGCGCCGGCACCGCGGAGCATCCCGATGAGCGCGATGTGGATACCGACGACCGGCATGCCCCAACCGAGGACCTGCATCCAGAGGATCGAATAGCGGCCCAGCTCGGTCGTGGGGTCGATATCGAAGATCGCAATGATCGGTGTCGCGCCGAACACGATCGACAAGCCGAGGAAGGTCATGATGGCCGTCGACAAAATGATGCCGCCGTGGACTACCTGACGCGCCTCACGCTCATCGCTGGCGCCAAGCGCGTTTCCGACCATCGCTCCAATGGCCTGCGAGACTCCCAACCCGGGCACGAACGCCAGAGACTGAACCCTCAGTCCTACGCCATGAGCGGCAACGGCCACCTGCGCCACCCGCGCCAGCATTCCGACGACAGAGAGAAACGCGATGTTGAGGACGAGCATGTCGAGCGCGGCCGGCGCTCCGATACGAAAGAGATCGCGGGCGAGCGGCCGGTCGAGCCTTGCCAAGCCGAGACGCGCACGAACACCGTAGACGACGTCACGCCTCAGAATGAGCACCATCAGGATGACCGCGACGGCCTGAGAGATGACGGTGCCCCAGGCGGCACCGCGGACACCCATGGCGGGAAGGCCAAGGCGCCCCAAGATCAGGCCGTAGTTCAACACGATGTTGATGAGGTTGCTCAACAGCGCGATCATGAACGGCAGCATCGTATTGCCGACCGCGCGCAGAGCCGCCGCGAACAGCATGTTCAAGTAGAAGAACACCGTGAGTGAAAGGAGTGGGCGCAGGTAGCTCACCGCGAGGTCACGCACTCCTGGCTCGGCGCCGAGCCACTCCATGATCTGTCCGGCGGCGAGGTTTCCCACGATCGCCACAGCGATCGACACGAGGTAGGTGAGAAGGATGCTTTGCTGAAGAACGTGGTTGATGCGATCGGATTGGCGGGCGCCGTGGGCACGGGAGATGAAAGCAACCGTTCCCACCGTCAGCCCGAGCATCGCCACCATCAGCAAGAAGACGAGCTGACCCGCAAAGCCAAGCGCCGTCAGCGCTTCCTCGGCATCGACGAGACGACCGCACATGGCGGTGTCGACCGCCAAGGTGAGGACGCTGAGCAGATTCAAACCGACGATCGGCATCGCCAGGTCGAAGAGGCGCCGGAAGATGGTGCGATCGACGCGCTTGAATGGACCTGACGCGGATTTCATCAGCGGCGGGGGACCTTGCATCGCCCGTCTTGACGGCGCCAGCGCTTTCGCGATGGTGCTAGTCTTGTCAGGCAATGGCCGGTGAGTCGCGAGAGTTTGGTCCCTATTACTTGCTGCGCCGTCTCGGCGTAGGTGGGATGGCCGAGACTTTCGAAGCAACGCGCGTTGGGGCGGGTGGATTCGAGCAGCGTGTTTGCTTGAAGCGAGTTCTGCCGGCGTTCAGCGAGGACCTGGAGTTCGTCTCGCGTTTCCGGCGCGAGGCCGTGCTTGCCGCACAGCTTCGGCATACGAACATCGTCGGCGTCATCGACGTGGGCGAGATCGACGACGTCCACTACATGACGCTCGAGCTCGTCGACGGCCTCGACCTTCGCTCTCTTCTGAAATCGTCTCCTCGGGAGAAGCTCTCCCCGGATACTGTGGCGTTGATCGGCCTGGACCTCGCTTACGCACTCGAGCATGCGCATGGAAGCCTCGTCCATCGTGACATCTCGCCTTCGAACATCTTGCTCAGCCGCTCGGGTGAGGCAAAGCTCGCCGACTTCGGCATCGCCAAGGCGCTCGACGACGCGAAAGCAACGGCAAGCCGCAGCGCGCGAGGAAAGGTCCCGTACATGTCTCCCGAACACATGCGGGGCGAGGCTGTCGACGGGCGAGCGGATCTCTTTTCACTTGGCGTAGTTCTGTTCGAGGCTGTGGCCGGAGTGCGCCCTTTCGACGGCGCGCACGACGTGGAGACCATGCAAAAGATTATGGAGGGCGACCGCGTGTCGCTGGACGAGGTCGCGCCAGATGTGCCGGCGCAGCTTCGAGCGATCATCGAGCGATTGATCGAGGTCGACCCCGCCGTTCGCACCTCGAGCGCCGCTCGTTTGGTCGAAGAGCTCGGTGCCGTGGCGCCTCCTCCATCGCTGAGATGGCAGCTCGCGGCGACCGTCGAAAGCCATCGAGGCGGTCCGAAGGCCCGAATGCACGTTCGCGCTCGTGAAGAAGAACGGGACACGGAGCTCAGCCGTCCGCCGAGGCTCGCGCCAACCGGAGGAGATGAGAACTTAGCGCCGAGCTCGCGAAGGCCGAGCAGGACCGGGCGCGCTATCGTGTTAGCGAGCGTTTTGGTCTTGAGCTTCGGTGCGGTCGTCGCCGGTGCAGGATGGCTGGAACGGCAAGCCGAGGCACCGGGCTCAGGCCCAGTGGCAGTGGCAGCACCCGTGTCAGCGCCAGCGTCAGTGCCAGTGTCCGCGCCAGTGTCCGCGCCAGTGTCAGCGACGGCGACGGCGCCCCCTGCGCGTGCGCGCAAAGGCTGGGTCCACGTGGTCGTTCAGCCCTGGGGAAATGTCTGGATCGACGGAGCCTTCATGGGAAGAGCCCCCGTCAAGGCGCGCCTCTCCAAAGGCAAGCACGTCGTCAAAGCTGGGCGAGAGCTGCCGAGCCAAACGAGGGTCGTCCGGGTCGAAGCAGGCGCCCGAAAAGAGCTCGAGATCAAGCTGGCCGAGTAACCGCTACTCGACGATGATGGCGCCGCACGGGAACTCGGCCGTGAACGTCGCATCACCGCTCTTGAACGTGTCGCAGGCGCTGCCGACCAGCTCGATCACATCGTCGACACCCGGCTTCACTCGCCACTCGGTCGGGCAGCTCAGCGGCACGCCGTTGAGTCGAACGTCACTCGCCGGGTCGTTGCAAGCCTTTTCCTTGTCGTCGAAGCGCTTGTCCATCTGGATGTCACAGGAGATGCTGGAGCCGATGATCTCCTGGAACGCCATATCCAGCTCCGCAGGGGTGTTCGCAGTGTAGTACGGCGCGTCACCTTGCGAACCGTCGCGGTCAAGCCCAACGCCGACGTTCGCGACTTGCTGCAAGTGGCTCTGCGCGACCTGAGGGCCAACGCTCAAAATGAAAGTTTGGACCCCGCTCGAAAACGCGTTCTCGGCGGCGTCCACGGCTTCGACCTCGGGGTCGTGACTGCTCGGGGTACCTGGGACACAGCTGCCCGGATTCGGGCATTCGCAGGAGTCCGGCAAGCCGTCCGTGGCAAGCACGATGATGGTAGGCCCTTCCGCGGGTGGTGGGTCATTTTCGATGATCGTCATCAAAGCATCGATGCTATCGCCGGTCGGCGTATCACCGCCAGCGTCATTGGGATAGGAGCTCGGGTAGACATTGGTGTCACTGATCGCCCCGGAGTTATTTAGGCCGAAATCGACTCGGGGAGCGCCGGCCAAGGGATTGCCCGCCACCGGTAAACGCGGGCATGTCGGGTCGAAGTCTCCGTCGTCGGACGTGTAGGTCGTGAGTCCGAATCGGACGATCGAGTCGAGCTGCGAGACGATTCCAGTGATCGCGCCATGGGCGGCGGTCCACCGGGGTTGACCCGCGAAATCGGAGGTCATCGAGCCGCTCTGATCGACGAGGAACATGACGTTCGGGATGCTTCGTGTGGGTGTGATCGTCACCGACTGACAGGCATTGCCGCCCGTGTTGCCGGTGCCGCCTGTACCCCCCGTGCCCATGTTGGGCACGCAACGACCCCGTGTCGTGTTGCAGGTCGAGCCCGCAGCACAACCTTCGGTAGCGGTGCAGTTGGCGACACATTTGCCGTTCTGACAGAAGCTCGCCTCGCATTGGGAGTCCGATGTGCAGGCCTTGTCGCAGTCGGGCGGCGGAGCCACCAAGCTTGCGCAGGTGAGGACCACGCCACCGGTACCGCCGGTACCGCTGCGAGGCCCGCTATCGTCTCCACCACAGGCGAGAAGAGCCAGGCCACCCAAACCTACGAACACAGTCGAAAGCGACTTACGCATTTACGAATTCCCCAACAAGAAAAAGCCAACTATGCCAACATTCTACACTCGCTCTGTAGCAGCTGCAAATCAGGGCTAATGACCATTTCCGTATATTAACTAATGGTTCCGCGCAGTTAGACGAACGTGCAATCGTTCTACCCCGGCGATCCGGGCGCAGTGGGCTAGCCCCGCCCTGAAAACCCGCCCTGGAGGCGCACACTAGTCGCAATCCGCTTCTGGAGGCCAGATCCGGAGGCCTTTTTTCCTCCAGGAAAGGGGTCGGAAACCTTTTGGAAACAACGGCGGGCCACAGATCGGCAACGAGCTCTCGGGCACGGCGAATCGCCGGCCTAGAGTCAACCCCGTGGTCTACCGCCGAGTCCGCTCGCTGGTGCCCCGGCGACGCGAACATCTTTAGGAGTAGTGACGATGAGCATCATCAAGGCTGAATACATCTGGATCGACGGCACGGAGCCAACCCCGCTTCTTCGCTCGAAGACCCGAATGCTCGAGGCGAGTCTGATCGAGAAGGTTCTCGGTGCAATCACCGGCGTTGCCGCCCTGCCGCACTGGGGTTTCGATGGGTCCAGCACCAACCAGGCGACTGGCGATGATTCCGACTGCCAGCTGTTCCCGGTGTTTGCGTGTCGCGATCCACTTCGAGGCGGCGACAACATCCTCGTGCTCTGCGAGGTCGTGACGCACGGTGGAACCCCGCACCCGACCAATACGCGACGCGCCTCGCAGGACACCGAGAAACGCCTGAAGGATCTCGATTGCTGGTACGGCATGGAGCAGGAATACACGATGATGAAGGACGGCTACCCGCTCGGCTTCCCCGAGGGTGGCTACCCCGGGCCCCAGGGGCCCTATTACTGCGGCGTTGGGGCCGAGTACGTGTTTGGCCGCGAGATCGTCGAAGAGCACATGGACGCGTGCATCAAGGCCGGCCTGAAGATCTCAGGCATCAATGCCGAGGTCATGCCCGGCCAGTGGGAGTTCCAAATCGGACCCGCAGGCATCACTGAGGTCGGCGACCACATGTACATGGCGCGCTACCTCCTCGGCCGCATTGCGGAGACCTTCGGCGTGGACATCTCCTACGACGCCAAGCCCGCCAAGGGCGACTGGAACGGCGCCGGCTGCCACACCAACTTCAGCACCAAGGCGATGCGCGAAGATGGCGGCTTGAAGATCATTCACGAGTACTGCGAGAAGCTCGGCCAGCCGGAGCGTATCGCGCTGCATCTGAAGCACTATGGTGCCGGCCTCGAGGAGCGCCTCACAGGGGCACACGAAACCGCGTCCTTCAGGGAGTTCAAGTACGGCGTGTCCGACCGCGGCGCTTCGATTCGTATCCCGATGGCGACCGATCTCGAGGGCAAGGGTTATCTCGAAGACCGTCGCCCTTGCGCGAACATCGACCCCTACGTGGTCGCGCGCCTGATGGCAGAGGTCGCTGAGTAAAGCGCGCGCGCTTGTTCAGAACGACGCCGCGTTTTTCGGAGCGCGGCGTTTTTCGTTAAACCGTCAGCACGGCCGCGCCTCGAACTCCATCATGCTGAAGGCGTTCGAGCGCTTCGTTGGCGTCGTGGAGCGGAAACACTTCGACCTGCGTGCGTACGGGAACCGCTGCAGCCTCTTGGAGAAACGCGAGCCCGTCCGCTCGGGTGTTGTTCGCTACGCTGCGAACCGCGCGCTCGCGATAGAGAAGCTCGTACGGGAGCTCTGGGATTGGGCTCATGTGAATGCCGCCGAGCACGAGGGTGCCGCCCTTGTCGAGATGCGAGAGCGCGGCGGGTACGATTTCACCGGCGGGGGCGAAGATGATCCCGGCGTCGAGCGCGTCCGGGGGCTTGTCCATCGTGCCACCCGTCCAGACTGCCCCGAGCTCTTCAGCGAGGGCCTGATGCTTTTCGCGATCGCGGGTGCAGACGTACACCTCGGCTCCCCGCGCTCTTGCGATCTGGATCGCGACGTGACCGGCGGCGCCGAATCCGTACAGTCCAAGGCGTGCGCCCGCCCAATCGTCGATGCCGGTCTTCGACAGACAGCGGTAGCCGATGATGCCGGCGCAAAGGAGGGGCGCCGCTTGCAAGTCCGAAAAGCCGTCGGGCAGCGGGTAGGTGAAGCTCGCCGGAGCCACCAGGTACTCCGCGAAGCCTCCGTGAACGGTCCAGCCAGTGAATTCGGGGGAGTCGCAGAGGTTTTCGCGTTGGCTGGTGCAAAACGAGCAGCTGCCGCAAGTCCGGTGAAGCCAGGCAACGCCGACCCGCGCGCCGATTTGCTGATCTGTCACGGACGAGCCGAGCGATTCGATCGTACCGACGACCTGATGACCCGGGATGATTGGCGTGCGCCGTGCTTCGAGATCTCCTTCAACGATGTGGAGATCGGTTCGACAGACCCCGCAGGCATCTACTTTGATCCGAACTTCGTCGGCGGTTGGCTCGGGTACGTCGACATCGCCGAGACGCAGAGGATGCGTCTCGATGGGAGCGGGGATGTCGAGAAGAACTGCGCGCATCTCGTCGACCATACCACTACCGAAGCGCGTAGCTGCTACGCGCGCAAATCTTGCGCCAGGCGCTCATCGACGACGGGCAACAATAATTGCACTGAACGCACGGTTCCGATATACGCCTAGAACAAGGTGGCGCATCCAGCTCAGCAAACTTGGGATGGTCCGAGCATCGGCAGAGCGAGCGGGATTTCACTCAAGAGCGGTGGCGCCCAGTTGGCGGCGACCGGTAAGCCGAAGGGACTGATTCCAAAGCTCGCGTACCGAGCCGACGGATTCCTCGTCTCGCAGATCAGCAAACTTCAGCCGTCCGATTTGAAGGACCCTCCGGAGCTGGTGCACGACCTGACCGCATTTGCCTCGAGCGATGACTACAGGACGTACCGCCACCGCCCGCGCGATCTTTTCCCGACTCCAGGGCGAATCGCCATCCGGAAGCGGTGGCTCGCGCCGCAGCGGGTCGGTTACGCGGAATGGAGTTGGCTCAGCGCCCACCCGTTGGTCTTCAAGGACATCAAACACGAGTATCGAAGTCACAGAGACAATCAGACCGCGCTGCTCCGAACGCTAAATCTGCGTATCAAGGGGAAGCCGATGGCAATCCTCGTAAACGGCTTCTCGTCCGGCCACCATCTGATGGAGCGCGTCGCCTGGCCGATGCGGGAGTTCTTTCGCCAGGGGATTGGCGTTTCGCTCTTTGCGCTTCCGTTTCATGGGCGGCGCGGACACTCGTTTCCACCAGAGTGGCCGCAACAAGATACGGCCTTCACCATCGAAGGCTTCCGTCAGGCCATCTGGGACTTGCAGATCGCGATTCGCGCCATGCGAGACGCAGGCGCAAGCCACGTCGGTGTCGTTGGCATGAGCCTCGGCGGCTACACCGCATCTCTGCTGGCTACAGTCACCTCGAACGTCGACTTCGTGCTCGCCTACATTCCGATCTGCAGCGTCCCCGACGTCATGCACGACAACGACCTGGTGCCGGGCACCGGCGACATTCAGCGGACGCTCTACGAAGGCTACCGCGAGCAGCTCGTTCCCATCACGCCGGTCTGCCGCATGCCCAAGGTCGAACCCGAACGCGTCTCGATCATTTCGGGCGAATACGATCGCCTCGCGACCGTAGAACACGGCCGACGTCTCGCCGACCACTTCGGCACCGCGCTCATCAAGTTCCCTGGCGGCCACATCGTCCAAAATCGGCGCGCACAGGCGTTCCGTGAGGCATTGGAGGGCTTCCAAGATCGAGGTGTCCTCCCGCCCAAGCGATGGACGAGGCGAGCCAAGCGCTAGCCTTCGAGCCACCGGGGCGTCGTGCTCACCATTGCAGGATGGGCCAGCCTCGTTGCCGGGCAGCACGCTTCAACCTCGGATCGGGACTCACGACACGAGGATGCCCAACCGCCTTCAACATGGGAGCGTCGCTGTAAGAGTCGGTATAGAAGTAGCAGTCGGCGAGGTCGATGCTTCGCTCCGAAGCCCAAGCACGCGCCCGTTTGACCTTTCCAGACCCGTGGCAAAGCGGCGACACGAAGGTTCCACGAAGCCTCCCTTCCTCGTCGGCCGGAAAGTCGTTGGCAAGGAAGTCGTCGAGCATCCAGGCGTCACGCGCAGCGCGCGACGCGAATGCGGATGCGCTGGTCAGTAGAACCAGATGATGCCCCTGCTCTCGGTGCTCGCGCAGAGCGCGCCCGGCTCCGGGGCGAAGATGGTGCGCCACGTCGCGCGTGAACCAGTCACGTGTCTCCGCGTCGAGACCTTCGTACGACCTTCCGCGATAGTGTCCAACCGCTTCCGTGAATGCCGTGTCGATGTCGATGAGCGAAAGATGATAGAGCACGTTCCAAACCAGGACGCGGCCGAACTGCCGAATCGATATGCTGCCCGCGAGAAGCTCGTGCTTGGCCCAAAGCGTCGAGCTATTCATGTCGAGCAGCGTCCGATCGAGATCGAAAAAGGCGGCGGTTTGGGAGCTCGGGTTGTTCGGCATGGATGGAGGCGGAAGCTTTGATCGATCTGGACCGTAGCGCCAGAGGTTCATCGGCTATTGCGTTTGCCGCGATCTACTGGCTACATGCACGCGTGGATTCCGGCCCGCCAGTCGTGACGAACGAGCAAATCGCTGCGCTCCTCGAGCGGGTGGCCGACCGTCTCGAGACGCAGCACGCCAACATGTACCGAATCGACGCGTACCGAGCAGGGGCCGCAGTTGTTCGAGCTCACCCGAGCAGCATTCAAGACCTCGCGCTCACCGAAGGACGCGAAGGCCTCGACGCCCTGCCGCAAATCGGCAAGAGCCTCTCAGGCTCGATCGATGAGATCGCGCACACGGGCAAGCTACGCATGCTGGGCCGGCTGGAAGGCAGCCTCTCTGCAGTCGAGCTGTTCAAGACTGTCCCAGGGATCGGCGAAGAGCTTGCCGAGCGGATTCACCGAGAGCTCGACATCGACACACTCGAATCGTTGGAGGTGGCCGCACACGACGGCCGACTCGATGCGGTGGCTGGCTTTGGTCCGCGGCGGCTCGAGGCCATCCGCGACATCCTGGCAACGATGTTGACGCGTTCCGCGCGCGGACGGGCACGCAGGTTCACAGAGCTTCGAGAGGCGGGCGCCCAGGTCACCGCTCCCGCGACCCTCGAGGCCAAACCGGATGTCGGGCTGCTGCTCGAGGTCGATCGAGACTACCGGGAGAAAGCCGAAGCGGGCGAGCTCCCTCGTATCGCCCCACAGCGAAACAACCCCGGTGGCGCCGCCTGGCTGCCCATCCTTCACCGCTACGAAGAGGGTTGGCATTTCACCGCGCTCTACTCCAACACCGACCGGGCCCACGAGCTCGGCCGCGTTCGGGACTGGGTGGTGATCTACTTCGAGCGCGACGGCCACGAAGGCCAATGCACCATCGTCACCGAGTACCGCGGACCACTTACGGGCAAGCGAGTCGTACGGGGACGCGAAGATGAGACCCTCGCGCCGGATGCGCCCGGAAACTAATCGCTCGTCGTCGACAAGAATCGGCCAAGCGCTTCGAGGACGGGCATCGGGATCTCGTGGCCGCCCCGAAAGGGAACCCACTCGGTCGAAAGGCCGGCCTCGCGCATCTCGTCGCGCAGTTGTTCGGCTGCCTGGAACGAAAGAAGCGGGTCGTTTTGGCCGTGGCTTTGAAAGACAGGCACCCCGCGTTTCGATGCCATGCCGGCCTTCCACGCTTCCAGATTCGCGGGCGTGCCAGAGAGGATCACCAAGCCGCCCGGAGTGACGCTCCTCGTGAATACGGCATTGCATGCAGCCATCGAACCTTGAGAAAACCCTCCGACGAGCAGGCGCTCGCTCGGCACACCCAGCTCGCGTTGAAGCGCTTCGATCATTTCGACGACCCGGTCGGTTGCATCCTCCATACCAGGGGGAATTTCTTGGGCGTAGCTTCGAGGCCCCCTGCCATTGCTTGCTCTGCGCGCGCGAGGTCGAGCATCCACCATGCGCGTGCACCGAACAGCCCGGGGATCTCGTGCGGGGCCTCCGGAAACGCGAAGCGGACATGGCGAGGCACGTCGAGAACCCGCCACAAGCCGATCAGGTCGGTGCCTGGCGCACCGAAGCCATGCATCAACACGACCAGCGGCCCATCGCCGCCACCTTGGCGATCCTCGCCCCCCGTCAGCCGAACCGTGATGCCGCCAAATCGTTGTTCTCGCATTGGCGCGCAGTATAGCCTGGTGCCATGATTTCATCCCGCGAAGGAGGCACCGATGACCGAAGCGATTCAGACTGAGAACCTCGTAGAGAGCTCCCTGAGCGAAGGCTGGGCTCTCTTCAAGGACGACGTAGTGCTCTATGTCGTCGCCTCTCTATTGGTGTTCGTGATCTCGGCCCTGAGCATAGGCTTGTGTGCAGGGCCCATGGTCGTCGGCTTCATCAAACTGGTCCGCAAGCGAATGCGCGGCGAGGCCGGCACCGCCACCGACGTGTTCGAAGGGTTTTCCGAGTTTGGTGCGAGTTTGATCGCCATGATTCTGATTGGAGTCGGCGTCATCATCGGTTCGATGTTGCTCGTGCTACCGGGTGTGATCTTCGCCTTCATCACCGCATTCACCTTCCATGCGATCGCGCTCGATGGCGACGGTGCGACCGCAGCGATCGGAAAGAGCTACACGCTCATCAAAGAGAACCTAGCCCCCAGTTTCGTGCTGCTCCTGATCGTGGCCGTCCTGAACGCAATCGGGGGTTCGATCATTTTCGGCTCACTCCTCACAACACCGTTCAGCTTAATCGTGATGACCTTTGCGTATCAGCGACTGCGAAGAGCTGCGCAAACCGATCCGACGTGACTGGCGGGATTGGACGAAAGTGCTACCCCGCGAGCACCACACAACAAGCGAGGGTGGCGGAATTGGCAGACGCGCTGGATTTAGGTT
>JAOTXX010000140.1 GCA_029862185.1 Myxococcales bacterium | reverse complement strand
CGGGCCCGCGACGAGGTACGCAGCTTTGTCTGTCAGCCGCGTGGCGCGCTCCCCATTCGGGAGGATTGCGCCTGCGATGATGATCGCCACGACGAACATCGCCAGACCGATGCCAAGGTCGCCCACACTCGAGACCAGCCAAACGCCAAGGTTCTTCATGTACGGGGCGAGCTTCACCAAAGCGGTCTCCAAATTCTGAGACGCCCCGAGCCACAGTGCGTGCAATTCAGTGCCGACGATCGGCCAATCGGCGACGAAATCCGGCGGCGCTGGGATCTCGATCTGGTCATGGATGAGATCGGTGGAGAGCCCCTCGGTTGATTCAACCAGGCTTGCTCCGAGGGCGAGGGTTGGCACGATGAGCAGAAGCAAGGCGACCACGACGAGCAGCACTGCGGCGAGTTTCGGGCGCCCGCCCAGCGCGCGGCTGAGCTTTGCGTAGGGCGTCTTCACGGCGACCGCGATCACGACGCCGCCAATGATCGGATTGAGGAAGGGCGCCAGGATCTTCAGGCACCAGAACACCAGCAGCGCGAGAAGGCTCAGGCGAACCGCGGCCTGCGTCACGCGACGGTCGAATGCGCGTTGGTCGTCCGTCTTTTCGCTAGGCGGCATCTCGGCGATCCTGCCACAATCGCAGCGGCGTTCCAATCGGTGCCACGTATCGTACCGGCGATTGCCGCGCGTTCTGTGGAGCGGTAGCGCATTGCTCGAAATATGCCATGTTCGCGCCAATCCCATGAGCATCAAGATCACAGCAAACAAAGTCGTTACGCTTTCCTACACCCTGCGCGACGAAGACGGTGAAGTCATCGATCAGTCCGGCGACGGGAGCCCGCTTCTCTACCTTCACGGCGCCCGAAACATCGTTCCCGGCCTCGAGGAGCAGCTCGAGGGCGTGGCCGAAGGAGAGTCGATCAAAGCAACCGTATCTCCTGAAAAGGGATACGGCCCGCGCATCGGCGAAGCGCAAGAGGTTCCGCGCAACCTCTTCCCTTCCGACGCCGAGCTCGCAGCGGGTATGCAAGTGGTCGCACACGACGATCAGGGCCGGCAGATACCGTTCTTCATCACCGGCATCACCGAGGACACGATCACCGTGGACCCAAACCATCCCCTGGCCGGCGAAACGCTGCACTTCGAGGTGACCGTCGAAGCGCTCCGGGATGCCTCCGACGAAGAAATCGAGCACGGGCATCCGCACGGCCCCGGTGGTCACCCGCACTAGCCTCGCCCGAAATCAGAACAAGAACTGAAGCTGCAGGCCGATCGCGAAGCCGTTTCGTCGGCCCGCCTCCCAGCGCTGGGCGACCCAAGCCGCCTCCGCGACGACTTTGAGACTGTTTCCAATGATGTGTGACGTGCCCGCGATTGCCAGCTGATTGCTCGTCGTTTGCTCGCCGTTGTCGCCATATTGTTGGATGGCAGACGCCGGGTCGGTGGCATTGGCGATTTGAAACGCCCCGTAGCGCCTGCTGTCGCTCCGGAGCCAAGGCGTCAGGTACGTCATGCTGTACCGAATCGCGAGCTCCCAGGTGAGTGAAAATCGATAGCCCGTCTCTGCCATGAACCCGATCGGACCAAAGAGGATCTTCCCTCCCTGCCAGGGCTTGTACCAAGCCAGGTAGCTGATGAAGTTCATGTGCAGATGGCTGATCTTTGCGAGCCACTCCGCGGACAGTCGCAGTGCTAGATCCTGTGTCGCCAGCGGGCGCGCATCCCATGCGATTCCCGTGCCCACGCTGTGGCGAAGCTTCTTGGAACCCATTACATCGCTATTCGTGTCGGTGTTGATCTGTCCGAAATTCTTGGCGACACGGGCCACCAGCTCGGGGTGGAACGAGCTCACGACCTCCCCAGAGCCGAAGCTCGATGGGTTATTCGGCACATTGCCGTAGACCTCGCTGATCGCCACGCCGTGGGACGCGCGAGCGTTGACCCCGCTGAAAATCCCGAGCGCATACTCCAGCCCGAGGAAGCCGCCGCCTGCGAGCATCTCTGCGCCTACCTGGCGTTCGGAGCCAAACATACGCGTCGTAGGCGCCCAGTCGACGAGCGAAAGAGCGGCAAAAGATTGAGCGCGATATCGGTCGTAGGGGATCTTGAACTGGCCCACGCGAAACGTTGCAAACTTGAAGCGCGTGAATGAGAACCACATGTCGATCAGCTCGAACGCGCTTGGGGTCATGTTGATCTGAAAACGGCTTTGGATTCGGCCGTCGATGAAAGAGCTCGACAAGGTCGTCCGGATGCGGCGAAATTCGAGCGTCTCGTTCGAGTCTTTCTGAACGCCTGCGCCAGCGAACTGTTGGTCGTACTCGAACTCCATTTGTGCGGCGAAGCCAATTCCGATCCAGTCCTCGGTCTTGCCGACCTTGATGCGGACTGGGCCAAGGCGCATCGGGAGCTTGCGGTCGGCGGGAGCCTCGGGCTCCGCCTCTGCAAGGGTCGTCGTACTTGGCTCCGCGGAAAGCGCGTCCCCGGAATCTTGGCCAGAGTCTTCGCTGATCGAGCCGGTTTCCCTCGCGACTTGCAGAGTGCCCTTCTTCCGCTTCTCCTTCTCTTCCTCCTCGGCGAGCTGGGCCTCGAGGCAGTCGAGGTCGCAGTCGTCCTCTTCGGTCGCCGTCTCACCCTCCGAAGTCTCCTCGGCGTCCAGTTTGGCAGCCGGGCCCTGCTCGGTCTCCGTCAGAGACGGCTCGCCCCCGAGCTGCGCGTTGTCTTCCCGGTCGCCCTTCGGCTCGTCGGCGAGCGCTGCCGAGGCGCACCCCAGGGTCATGACCACGAGGATCGATGGTACCGGGAAGCGCATCGGCCTCAGGATGCCAGCTGACTAGCCCTGTAGACTAGTTTTCCGAGTTGCTCAGTACCATTTCGGCGATCTTGGTCGCCTCGATGTCTTCTGGGCAATACGGCATGTCGTTCCAGCCTTCGTCGGAGTAGACCCGAGTCAAATCCGCGAAGTGATCGGAAGCCGGATCGGTCGACTGCGAGTAGGTGAGTACGGCGTACGCATCGGGGCACTCGGTTTCGTCCCAGGTGACAGTCTGGATGTAGCTGTTGCCCGTTGGGATGTCGGAGTAGCCCACCTGGTCGACGAAGTTCGAGCTGATGACACTGAACATGAAACGCCCGGAGCCGCCATGGATAGGGATGTTCTCGTCGCCCGCGATGCGGAACTGCACTCCGCCCCATTCTCGATCGATCGGGATGCCGCCGTTGACCATGAAGTCGATGCCCGCGCCGAACGCGCTCTTGACGGCTTCGACCACGACTGGGTCGTCGTCGTCAAGCGTATTGGGTGTGTTGACCGGATCGCTCGCATCGAACGGCACTGCCCAAAGATCGTCGCCGAGGTCGTCGACCCTGCGCCAGAACTCATTCCAAATCGTCGCACCGACGCTGTCATTGTCGAAGCGGCCATCCCAAGCTTCGAGGACTCCGCAGGCGCTCGCCGCTTCGGCTGGGTTGTCGCTGTACGCGCTCCAGTCGCCGACGCTGTTGCAGATCGCGACCACGTCGCTGCGCGTGAGCTCTTCGGCGATGTTTCGGTTTCCGTAGAGCATCTGCTGCACGTGTTGGACGGTGAAGCCCGGCGTCTCGTCGAGGTCGTCGGTGCCGGCGATTCGCTGCTCCGCCTGCACGAAGCCTTGCCTGGTTCGAAGGGATTGCTCGATGCCTTCGCTACCGATGAGCGGCGTGAACCCTTCGAGCAGCATGTCGGGGTTGCTCAGCCAGTAGCTGTCGTTCGAGTTCGCCACGTACGGCACACCGGGACCGGTCTTGAGCTTCGGCAAGTTGTCGAAGCCGAGAAGACCCTCAGGCCCGTCCGGGTCCGTGCCCCACTCGCACTCGCTTCGCGATCCGTTCAGCGTGAAGAATCGATTGGCGGTTAGCCCGATCGAGATGATGCTGTCGGCGCAATCGTTGAGCTTCTCTGCCGATACGTTCGGCACCGTCGTGATGTCCGCGTAGTAGCCCGTGCCGGCCCGATCGGCTGCGATCGTATTCACCCAGGGAAGGCCGATGAGCTTCAAGGCGTCCTCGAGCTCTGCAATGCAGTCCGCCTTGCCCATCGCCTGGAATTGGTTGAGCGCGCGCGTGTTGTCGATGTTCGCATCTCCGATTGCGATGACGGTATTCCTTCCGGTTGGCCACCCGCCAAAGCTGCCGTTGACCAACGCGAGATCGATGATCGGCCCGTATTGGCTCATGTAGATCTCTTCGACGCGATCTTCGATCGTTCCGTCTTCGAGCTTGACCTGGATGGTGACCTCGAAGGTTTCGATGTCGCGCACCTCGTCGTCGTACATGTATTTCATCGGGTCATCTTCGAGCAGCTGCAGCTCGTGACCCGTGAAGCGTCGACCCGTCGACACCGTGTGCGACCAGGCAATGTTTTCGTTGAAGCCGATGTTGACTACGGGGACCCCTTGCAGCGAGGCGCCCATCACGTCGTAAACGCCGGGGATGGTCAGATGGTGAATGAACCAGCGCTCGGCCCCGCGCCAAGGGAAATGCGGATTGCCGAGCAGGATGCCGTGCTCCGTTTGAGATCCCTCCGCGCCGATGCCGTATGCGTTGCTGCCCATCGCGGTGGCCTCCGGCATTCCCCAAGCCGCTTCATCGATGAGCACGCTTTCCGGCGGAACGGGCCGGTTCACTGAGGCCATTGACATGACCGGCGCTTGTGCATCCTGAATCAGCCTGGCCAAGGTGCCAATGCCAGCTCGGAGGATGAGCTTGCGATACACCTTGCCGAGGTCGATCTCGGTGATCGGTCGCACCCAGTCGGCGTCGCGGCAGCCTTCGGGTCCTTCAGCTAGATTTGCGACCCCGGTTTCCTCGAGGTATCGGTTGAAGCCCTCCGCATAGCCACGGCTCAGCGCTTGCAGCGTATCGTCCGCCGCGGCGATGAATTCGTTTTCGATGTACTCGTCACTGGCGAAGAAGCGATACACCAGGTCGTTGGCGAGGTTGCCCTCGCTCTCACCG
>JAOTXX010000082.1 GCA_029862185.1 Myxococcales bacterium | reverse complement strand
CCACGAGTGTTACCTCACTAGATCCTTAGTCTAGCGCGTCTGCCAGTTCCGCCACTTCCGCAGGAATGCAGGGGGCGGAAAGTAGTCAAGAGCCGCCGCCTGTCAAGTGGTAGGCGCTAGAGCCCGAAATGGCGCAGGGCGAAGTCCAGGGAATCCTCGCCGCTCGGGTCCTCGATGCCGAGGGCCTGCATGTAGGCGACGTTTTCGATGCCGAGCTCGTCGGCTCGGTCCGCCAAGACCAAAGCGTGATTGGCGTGATGAAACGCGAGATCCGGCGTCAGGGGAGGGGCCGCGGGTTCGAGAAAGTTGTCCACGTAGAACGGAGGGTCTTCTGCATCCATCAGGTCCAGCATATCGACGCGCGCCCTGTATTCGAGGATCTCCGGCGATTCGAAATCATCGATGTCGGTAATCCCATAGAAGTCGAGCAGCGCCTGCGCCAAGCCGAGCGCGTCGGCGAGCTCCAAGAGATTCAAGCGGTATTCCTCGAAGACGACGGTCGTCCACTTGCCGATGTCATACGTGGCTTGCGTGGCGATCGCGATGAGAGCGGTCACGCGGGTCGACTGACGGAGCACCGCACGCCGGCCCGACTTCGGCATGCTAAACACCCAACCGTGTGCGCCCTGCATTCGACCCTTCTGTATCAGCACGGATTCCGCCACGCGTTCTCCACGCGCTTGGGCGGGGTGAGCGCTGCCCCTTACGACAGCCTCAACCTGGGCTTCCACTTGGGGGACGATGAGGTCGCCGTTCGCGAAAACAGAGCTCGATTCGCCCAAGGTCTCGGGCTCGAAATCGACCGCTTGTTCGAGCAGCGACAAGTGCACGGGGCTCGGGTGCGAACGGTCTCAGGCGCCGACCTCGCGGAATCGATCGCCGATGAAGAAGGCGATGCGCTGATCACGCGCATCGAGGGCATTGGCGTCGCTGCGCGAACGGCCGATTGCGTGCCGGTGCTGATCGCGCATCCACCGAGCGGGGACGTTGGCGCGGCGCACGCTGGATGGCGTGGCGCGGTTGCCGGGGTCGTACCGCGCACCATCGACGGCCTTTCGCACGACCCCGCCGAGCTCATCGTGGCGATCGGTCCTCACATCCGAGTCGATGCGTTCGACATCGGTGAGGACGTCGCTCGCGAGTTGGAAGACGCCGCCAACGGCCGGGCGGTCGTTCGACGGGACGGCGCGAAGCCGCACGGCGACCTCGCGGCGCTCATTCGCTTCCAACTCCGAGACGCTGGCGTTCCCGACGAAGCCATCGAAGATGTGAGTGGGTGTACACGGACCGACGCTGCGCAGTTCTTTTCGCACCGGCGGGACCGCGGAAAAACTGGCCGTCATCTCTCGGCCATCGTCGCGAGAGGCTCTCGCTGAACGCCTCTGGCCAGTCCGCCAGGGTCGCTTGCCCGTGTCGTTCATGCTAGCCACAGGCCGTGGTGGAGTTCGCAAAAACCAAGGCGGGAGTGGACGCCTCGGAGAAGAGAACCCTGGGCGAAGGGCTCTTTCGAAAGTGCGATGCCTGCGGCGACGCCGTGAAGAAAGAAGACTTCGACCGCAACCTCGAGGTCTGCCCCGCCTGCGGCTTTCACTTCCACCTGAGCGCCGAGCGCTGGATCGAGTTCTTGGCGGACGAGGGCACCTGGACGGCGCTCGACACCGGGCTGGTCTCCGAAGATCCGCTTCGCTTCGTCGATTCGAAGGCATACCCGGACCGCGTCGCGGTGGCGCGCGAGTCTACCGGCGTAAACGACTCGATTCTTGCCGGCACCGCCCGGATTGACGGCCGTGCAGTGCAGCTCGGCGTGTTCGTGTTTCGCTTCATGGGGGGCTCGATGGGCTCGGTCGTCGGTGAAATCATCACCCGATTGATGGAGCGCGGCGCAGAGCACCGGCAGCCCGTCGTTCTTTTGTCTTGTTCCGGTGGGGCGCGCATGCAGGAAGGCTCGCTCTCGCTGATGCAGATGGCCAAGACGGTCGCTGCTCGCGGCAAGCTTCGCGCGGCCGGCGCACCCTTCATCAGCGTACTGCTCAATCCGACGACCGGCGGCGTCGCGGCAAGCTTTGCGCTTCAAGGCGACATCAACATTGCAGAGCCTGGCGCCTTGATTGGCTTTGCGGGCCCGCGCGTCATCGAAGACACCATTCGGCAAACGCTTCCGGACGGATTTCAGCGCGCGGAGTTTCTCCTGGAGCACGGCATGATCGACATGATCTCCACGCGCCGGGAGATGAGAAGCACGATTGCGCGCATGGTCGAGTATCTCGCAGGGTGACTCGGTACCGCGAAGCGCTGCGATGGCTCTACGGCCTGGAGTCGCGCGGCATCAAGCTCGGGCTGGAGCGAATGGCACGGGCCGCCGAGCTGCGTGGGCATCCCGAGCGCGAAGTGCAGTACGTTCACGTGGCCGGGACGAACGGCAAGGGCAGCGTCGCGACGATGGTCGAGTCGGTTCTGCGGGCCGCTGGCTATCGCACTGGGCAATTCGCCTCGCCGCACCTGCAGCGATACGTCGAGCGGGTGCGCATCGCGGGGCGGCCGATTTCAGAGCGCGCAGCAGCCCGCCGCATCGAGGAGCTTCGGGCCGATACGCGCCTTCCCCCGCTCACATTCTTCGAGTACACGACGCTTCTGGCGCTTGAAGCGTTTCGCGATGCCCACTGTGACATCGTCGTTTTGGAGGTTGGGCTCGGAGGTCGCCTCGACTCGACCAACATCGTCACGCCGGAGGTTTCGGTCATCACGAACATCAGCTTCGAGCACCAGCGGATTCTCGGCGACACGCTTCCAAAGATCGCGCGCGAAAAGGCTGGCGTCCTGAAGCCGGATGTCCCTTGCGTCGTGGGTGCACGAGGCAAATCGGTGAGACGTGCCATCACGGCTCGGGCAAGCGAGGTCGGAGCGCCGCTTCGTTGGATCGACCGCGACTTCGAGAGCGCCTGGGACAGTCACTCACTTTCCGTGCGCGTAGGCGAGCAGAGCTGGGCCGCTCTGCGACTCGGGCTTCGCGGGAAGTATCAAGGCGACAACGCGGCTTGTGCACTTGCCGCTTTGACCGAGCTCCGCAAACGCGGTTTCGAGGTGTCCGACGCCAACATCCGCGCAGGCCTCAAACGCGCCAAGTGGCCCGGTCGCCTCGAATGGCACCGCGGGGATCCCTCGTTCCTCTTCGACGCAGCGCATAACGCGGCGGGCTGCGAGACCCTGGCGCGATATCTCGACGAGCTCGATTTCTCCGGCCGCACGGTGCTTCTGTTCGGCGCGATGCGTGACAAAGACCATCGTCGGATGCTCGCTGCCTTCGACGATCGGGTAGACCGGCGCGTCTACGCGCGCGCTCGGGTGCATCGGTCTGATTCCGCCGACCGCTTCGCCAAGATTCGCAAGGGCTCCGTTAGCCGGAGCGTACGTGACGCCGTCACCCGCGCCCAGCGAGCCGCCGGTCCAGACGGACTCGTCGTCGTCGCAGGCTCGATTTTCCTGGTCGCCGAAGTCCGCGCCCTCGTCAAAAACGTTCGCACCGACCCACAGATAGCAATGTGATATACGCACTGCGATGAGTGTCTTCTTGCAAGCTTGCCGGCGGGAGCCAACTCCGTACACGCCGGTTTGGATCATGCGGCAGGCCGGGCGCTATCAGCCCGAGTATCGAGCGCTGCGCGAGAAGGTCAGCTTCATCGAGCTTTGCAAATCGCCGGACCTCGCCTGCGAGGTGACGGTGCGTGCCGTCGATCAGCTCGGCGTCGACGCCGGCATCATCTTCGCCGACATTTTGCTGATCCTCGAACCACTGCGAATTGGCTTCGAGTTCACCGACGACCACGGGCCGCAGATCATGAATCCAATTCGCACCGCCGCGCAGGTCGATGGCGTTCCGGAGCGAATCGATGCAGCCGGCTCGCTCTCGTACGTGATGGATGCGATCCGAGCCACGCGTAAGGAGCTCGAGGTTCCGCTCATCGGCTTTGCCGGCGCACCCTTCACCCTGGCGTCGTACGCGATTGAAGGCGGAGGCTCGAAGAACTACTACGAAGCCAAGAAGCTCATGTATGGCGACGAAGGCCTGTGGAACGCGTTCATGTCGAGGCTCTCGAGCGCCATCGCCGACTATCTCATCGCGCAAATCGACGCCGGCGCCCAGGCGGTGCAGCTCTTCGACAGCTGGGTCGGATGTCTCTCTCCCTCCGACTACCGGCGCTACGTCCTGCCGCACAGCAAGGCGATTTTCGACAGGCTTCCCAAGGGCACGCCGGCGATTCATTTCGGGACCGGCAACCCCGAGCTCTATCCCGCCATGAAAGAAGCCGGCGGTGACGTCATCGGCATCGACTGGCGCATCTCCCTCGACGATGCTTGGTCGCTGCTCGGCACCGAAGTCGCCTTGCAGGGAAACATGGATCCTGCCGCGCTTCTCGCCTCGTCCGAGGTCATGTGCAGGCGTGCCTCCGACGTGCTCGACCGCGCCGCCGGCCGTCCCGGCCATATTTTCAATCTAGGCCACGGCATCATGCCGCAGGCGACACCGGCACAGGCCCGCGCCTTGGTCGACCACGTGCACGAAGCCAGCCAGCGCTAGTTTTTCCGAACCCCGATGAAGTGGAAGGTGAGGCCGAAGTTGCCGCCGACCTGTTGACCGAGAATCCAGGAGCTTGCTCGGGTTCCGCCCGGCAAGTCACCGCGCATCGACAAACCGACAAACGACCAATCGACGGTTCCGAACAGCGACATCCAGCGAACGAGCGGCACACGAAGGCCGAAGCCGCCCGACGCGACGATGCCGCCGTTGTCCATGTTGGTGAGCCCGTACGGATTGCCTCCCTTCATCCGCGCGAAGCCTAGGTCGACGCGGAAGATGATGTGTACGTACGGGATGCGGATCGTCGGCTGGAACTCGACCCCCGTCTTCATCAGCTTGTACTCGCCGTAGTTCGCTTGCCGATAGAACCAGCCCAAGAAGAACCCGCCGCCGAAGGCGGTGCCAACTGCAAAGCCGCCTTCGGGACCCTTGAGCCTGGGCGCGTTCGGAGTGCTTCCCCCGAGGCTGCCGAAGCTGTCCGGATCGTACGACGAAGGACCGACGACGCCCTCGATCCACAGCCAACCTTGTACCTTCTTGTAGTACGGGCTTCTCTTTTCCTCGTCGTCTTGGGAAGCCTCCGGTGCTGGTGCCGCTTCTGCTGTCGAGTCGCTTGCCGGATTAGCCGCGTCCTGTGCGGAAGCGGTCGCCCCGATGAACAAGAGCCCGCTGATCAAAAACACCCCGTACTTCATCAGTTGTCCCCCCATCTGGAATCAGGGTGGTCCGTCTCGACACTGTACGCGCCCTCAAACCAATTCCCCGCATCCACGAGCTTGCAACGCGCCGAGCAGAACGGAAAGTTCTTGTCCCGTTTGGCCAGGTCCTTCTTGCAAATCGGACAGCGTACGGCTTTCATCGGGGCGACGATAGCATAGGAGAAACCCGCGTGGTGAGGCCAGGACCGGCACGAGACACATTCGATCAGTTGCGCGAGATTTTCGCTGGTACGGCCGGCTTCGAAGCCATGGTGTCGGGCAATCGCGTGACGCTGCTTCACGACGGCGAGCAGGCGTTCCCCGCGATGCTCGAAGCGATCGCCGGAGCGCAACGCGAGATTCTGCTGGAGATGTATTGGTTCGCTTCCGATGAAGTGGGCCGGCAGTTCGCCGATGCGCTCATCGCGAAATCAGAAGCCGGAGTCCTCGTCCGTGTCATTTATGACGCCGTCGGAAGTCTTCAAAGCGACAACTCGATGTTTGCGAAGATGCGCGAGGCCGGCTGCCAGGTCGAGCAGTACAACCCGATTGCCCCTTGGCGCGCCCGGTTTCGCATCGGCCTCCTCAATAACCGCGACCACCGCAAGTTGCTCGTCGTAGACCGTCGAGTCGGATTCACCGGAGGCGTCAATCTCGGCAACGAATGGGCGCCCGAGAGCGCTGGCGGCGCAGGGTGGCGTGACGACACGATTCGAATCGAAGGTCCGGCAGCGGAGCAGATGTGCGATGTCTTCGGTTTCGGCTGGCGTCGCATCGTCGAGCCGCCGACCAGCGCGCGGCCTCGACCCAGGCCGCCGGTTGATACCGGTCTCGGTGAAGGCAGCCGGGTACGGGTCCTAGCCAACCACTACTTTCGCGAGCGTCGCGCGATCCGTCAGGCATATGTCCACCAAATCCAGAGCGCCCAGCGGTCGATCTGCATCACCAACAGCTACTTCGTCCCGGACGCGCCAATTCGGCGCCTGCTTTCTCAGGCCGTCGACCGCGGCGCCGAGGTGCGTGTGATTCTACCTGGGAAGAGCGACGTCACGGCGGTGGGCCACGCCGCGCGCAAGCTCTACGGCCGGCTCTTGGAGTCCGGAATCCAGCTCCACGAGTGGCAGGGCACAATTCTCCACGCCAAAACCGCGGTCATCGACGGTCGTTGGTGCACGGTCGGAACCTACAACCTCGATTCCCGTTCCTTGCGCTTCAATCTCGAGGTCGTCGCGGCCGTCGAAGATGCTTCAGTTGCGGGCGCGATGGAAGAGCGCTTTCATCAAGACCTTGGGCGCACCACACCCGTCTCTCATGATCAGTGGAGACGTCGCCCGCTGCACCAGCGAATGCTAGACGACTTCTTCTACCGCTTTCACAAGCTCCTTTGACGTGGAACCAAACCCTCCATCCATGTACCTGGACCCCCTCGACGCGATCTGGCTCACGGTCGCCGACCGCATCGGCTTTCGCGTGGAGCGCTCCGCCGAGGTCTATGCGTCGACCGACGGGAAGGGCGTCATGACCATTGGCGACCCGAGCACCCTCGATGCCGACGACTGCCTGGCGCAGATGATCCTTCACGAGCTGTGTCATTCGCTAATCGAAGGTGAGAAGAGTATCGGCGTGCCGGACTTCGGCCTGGACAACGAGAGCCAGCGGGACGTCATCCGCGAGCACGCCTGCCTGCGCCTCCAGGCCTGGCTCACCGACCAACACGGACTCCGCCAGGCCCTCGCACCCACGACCGATTTCAGGATCTACTACGACCAGCTTCCCAAAGACCCGTTGGCAGACGAAGCGGACCCGGCGACGGCGACGGCCAAGCAGGGCGCGGCCCGCTCGGCGAACGCACCCTGGGCCCCTCATTTACAGGAGGGCCTGGCGGCGACAGTGAAGGTGTTGAGGTCCGCGAGCGACCTCGGCGCCGCCGATCCAGCCTCCACCAAGCCGCCGATCTGGTCGAAATTGCAAAGATAATCCGCTCAACACCGGCGCTGACACTGCCGCTGGCGCTGACACTGTTCCAGACCCGGACCCGGCCTGCTCACCTGGCACCAAGCACCCCACATGGTATAGCTCCGCCGCTTCATCCGAAGCCGGAGGCCTTGGCCCCCGAAATCAATCACATCCCCCGGCTCGATCAGACGTTCCGGTGCCTCTTCGGAGGTTGTTCGTCTGGGGGGATGGCAGTTCAACCGAAAGGAGAAATGAGCAATGGCGGAATCTACACACGAGACCCAGGAAGCGCCCGAGTTGGCGGCCCTGGGAAGCCCGGACGTCGCGTCGGGTGACCTACCGATTGGCCTGCGGGCCCTCATCGATGCCGGCGTGCACTTTGGTCATCAGACCAAACGCTGGAACCCCCGGATGCGCCCCTACATCTACGGCGCTCGCAATGGGATTCACATCATCGACCTCGACCAGACGGCGGAGCTCTTCAAGCGGGCGTATTCGTTCATCGCTGACACGGTCGGACGCGGCGGACACGTCCTCTTCGTCGGCACGAAGCGTCAGGCGGCCGAGATCATCCACGAGGAAGCAGAGCGTTCGGGCCAATTCTACGTGACCGGCCGTTGGCTTGGCGGCACGTTGACCAATTTTCGCACCATGAAGAACGGCATCGATCGCCTTCGCAACATCGAGCAGCAGGTCGAGGACGGCACGATCGACGCGCTCCGCAAAAAGGAAGCGCTTTCGATTCGCCGTGAGGGCGAGAAGCTCGAGAAGTACCTGGGCGGCATCAAGATGATGAACGGCCTCCCGGCGGTGCTCTTCGTCATCGATCCGCACAACGAGCACATTGCCGTCAATGAGGCTCGTAAGCTTCACATTCCGATCGTCGCGCTCACCGACACCAACTGCGACCCGGACCTCATCGATTTCGTCATTCCCGGCAACGACGACGCGATCCGCTCGATCAAGCTGATCGCCTCGCGCGTCGCTGACGCCTGCATCGAGGGAAGCCAACAGCGGCGCGACTTCCTCCAGCACGAAGGCGCCCAGGCACCCGATGCCAGCGGTGAAGGCGTGCATGTCGAATTCGCTCGTCGGCGAGGCCCGGCCCCCGCAACTCCCGAAGGACGAGAATGATGCCCGATATCAGCGCATCCATGGTGAAGTCACTGCGCGATCGCACCGGCGCCGGAATGATGGCCTGTCGCGACGCGCTTCGTGAAACCTCAGGCGACGAAGAAAAGGCGATCGAGATCATCCAAAAGAAGGGTCTCAGCAAGGTCGCCAAAAAAGCGGGCGCCATCGCGGGCGACGGCCTGGTTCACGCGTACATCCACGGCGCAGGGCGCGTGGGCGTGCTCATCGAGATCAACTGCCAGACCGACTTCGTCGCCCGGGGTGAGGACTTTCGGCAGTTCGTCGAGGACACCGCCATGCAGGTGGCAGCCGAGAATCCGCTCTTTGTGAGCGAGGAAGACATCCCCGAGAACGAGCTCCTCGCGCGGACGGCCATTTTTCGTGGACAGCTCGACGAGGAAGCCAAGGCGACCGGGAAGGAAAAACCTCCGGCGGCCGTCGAGAAGATCATCGAGGGGAAGCTCGCGAAATGGAAGAAGGAGTCCTGCCTCCTCGACCAAGTCTCCATCATGCACGAGGACAAAACGATCCAGCAGCTCCTCGAGGCGCTCACGGCCAAACTCGGCGAGAAAATCAGTATTCGGCGGTTCGCGCGCTACGAGCTGGGCGCAGGAATCGAAAAAAAGAAATCGGACCTGGCGGCAGAGGTGACTGAGGCGCTAAAAGGCTCTTGAGTCATGACGAATGGGGCCAAGCTCAAGCGGGTACTGCTCAAGCTCTCCGGAGAGGTGCTTTCCGGCGGTCCTGACGGTAGCAGCATCGAGCCTGAGACCCTGAAAGCGATCAGTGAGGAGCTGGCCGAAGTCCACGCCAGTGGATGCCAGATCGGCATCGTCATCGGGGGCGGCAACATCTTCCGCGGCCTCAAAGGCAACGCCAACGGGATGGACCGGACCGCGGCCGACCACATGGGCATGCTGGCGACCGTCATCAACGGCATCGCGCTTCAGGATGGGCTCGAGAAGGCTGGGGTCGATACCCGCGTCATGAGCGCGCTCGAGGTCAAGGCCGTCGCGGAGCCGTACATCCGGCGCCGAGCCGTGCGCCATTTGGAAAAGGGGCGGGTCGTGATTTTCGTCGCTGGCACCGGCAATCCGTATTTCTCCACCGACACTGCAGCCGCGCTACGAGCGATGGAGATCCACGCCGACGCGCTCTGCAAGGCCACCAAGGTCGAGGGAATCTACGACAAGGACCCGGTCCGCCATGAGGACGCCACCATGGTGCGGCGGATTAGCTACGATCGCTTCCTGATGGAGCGGGTCGGCGTCATGGACGCGACGGCGGTCGCCCTGTGCCGAGACAACAATCTGCCTGTGCGGGTTTTCAAGCTGACCGAGCCGGGGAACATTAAACGGGTTGTCATGGGCGAAGACGTCGGTAGCCTAGTGACCGCGGAGGGTTGAGCTCCGCTCGGATCGGGGAGAGCGATGCTTGCTGAAATTCTAGAAGAGCTGGGCACTTCAATCGACAAGGCGCATGAGTCTCTCAAGCGCGACCTTGCAAAGATTCGCGCGGGACGAGCCAACCCCGCGATTCTCGACGGCCTTCGCGTCGACTACTACGGCTCGCCGACCCCGCTCAAACAGCTTGCATCGATCTCGGTGCCCGAGCCGCGGATGATCGTTCTCAAGCCGTTCGACCGTAGCCAGATGCAACCGATCGAAAAGGCAATCATGGAGGCTCAACTCGGCCTCAACCCCTCCAACGATGGCGAGATCATCCGACTTCCGATGCCACCGCTGACCGAGGAGCGCCGCAAAGATTTGGTCAAGGTCGCCCGCAAATCGGGCGAGGAGTCCAAGGTCGCGATCCGCAAAGCGCGGCACGATGCCAAGGACATGATCGACAGCCTCCAAAAAGGGGGAGACGTCGGTGAAGACGACGCCGATCGCGCGCGCAAGGAGCTCGAAGAGGTCGTCAAAGGCGGCACGCAAACGGTCGACACAATCGTCACCAAGAAAGAAGCCGACATCCTCGAGGTTTAGGCGATGGCGTGGGGGCGGTGGCTCGGGACAGACCGTCGCCGAAGGCGACCAGCACTTCCTAGAACGGCCTTCCGAAGTTGACGTAGAACTGAGCGCCGCCGCCCTGGTCCAGGCCGTAGGCGAAGCCAAGACGCAGCGAGTACGCCTGCACGTATCCGAGGGTGAAGTCCATCAGGATTTCGGCGCCCACTCCCTTGCGGAACTCGTTGAGATCGAGCGGTCCAAAATACGCGTCGCCGAAGTCGAAAAAAAGCAACCCGTACATGCGGTCGAAGAAGGCGGGCACCGTGCCCGGGCCGCGGAGCACGCGCGTGAGCGGGAATCGATACTCGGTTTGAACCAGCTGGAAGCGGTCCCCGACGATCGAGAAGGCCGGATAGCCGCGAAGGGCAACGCCCCCGAGCTGCTCGAAATTGAGGAGCTGGTCGATCAGCGAGGTATCCGGAAACCCACCCAAGGAGAACGAGCCTCGCTCGCCGCGGCTATCCTCCCCCGCGCCTCCACCGTAGCGAAGCGCGAGAACGTGATGCTGCGACCAGGGCATCTCGATGAACCTCTGAATGAACCAGGATGCTCGGATGCTCTTGAAGCGGCTGCCGATGCCGGGGTGCGCGAACGAAATCGCCGCCCCGAGGCTACGTCCCTCGGACGGCGTGTAGTCGTAGAGGTGCCGCCGCGCGTCGTTGTAGCGCCATGACAAGCCGATGTCGGCGTTGAGGCCCGTCGCCGGAACGATTGGCGGCGCGAAGTTGGGGCTGAGCGTGCCGCTGAAGGTCGAAAGCGAGCGCGTCCAGGTGAGCCCATAGCTGGCGCTGATGCGATTGGAATGAAACGAGCGGGGGATGAGCTGAGAAATCGCGAGCCGTCCGCCGTACGCGTCCTCGACGTACGGCCTGCGTCGCCCGTTGACGATGAACCCGTTTCGGGGCGTCACGCGCCGGAAGAATGAAACCGTCAAGTCCGGAGGCATGCGACGCAGCGTGTAGCTCAGGTCCGCGTTGACATAGCCTTCCGCCAAGCTGATGCCGAGCCGCGCGTAGAGCCGATGGAACTGAGCTGCGTCCTCGCCTTCGGTGAAGATTCCGAGCTGCTGACCGAACGCGTCTTCTTGGAGGTCGATGCCCCAAAACCGCGGGTAGAGGGTCCGGGCGCCGGCGTAACGTCGCGAGAGATCCGGAATCAGGGTGTCGGCGTTGCTGGGTGGCGGACGGTCATCGATGTAGGGCGATGCCGGACGTCCGGTCTCGGGGTCGAGCTCGAGCAGGTAGATGTCGTATCCGCGGCTCGTGTAGCCGATGTAGGCGAGCTCAGTGCCGTCCGGGGACGGCGCCGGGGTGTAGGCACCCGAGACGAGGTTGGTGATTTGTGACACCTCGCCACTCGCAGGCTCCCAGGTGTAGATGTTTGCGATGCCGGTGCGGTCGCTCGAGAAATAGAGCTTGCGGCCGTCGGGGGACCAGGCCGGTCCCGTATCCATGGCCCGGTCACGGGTCACCGCCGTGATCTCGCGCGTGGCGAGGTCGATCACCTCGATGTCGCGGTAGCCGCCCGTTCGCCATGCGCTGTAGGCCACCTTGCTGCCATCGGGCGAGAACCGAGGCGTGTAGACCTGTTCAAACCTTTCGCTTTCGACGAGAAGCTCCTGCGTCCCTTCGATGTCGTCGAGGTCCGCGATCCACAAGCTCTGGGTGCTCGCGTCGTTCCGGACGTAGCTGATCCTGCGACCGTCCGGTGCGATGTCGGGGTATCGCGCCCGAAGCCCATGGGTCAGCCGCTTTCGCTTCCAAGCCCCGCGCGGGTCCAGGCGGAAGAGGTCGTAGTAGTAGTAGAGGTTGGTTTTATAGGCGTCGAACGACTCGAAGTAGAGCTCGCCGTTGGGGTGCAAGGTTGGGTAGCTTTCGCCGGCGCTTCGGACGACACGCTCGAGCTGATTGCCGTTCGCGAGGTTGAGCGTTCGGATCTGCGGATCGCTTCGTCCGTCTAGCGCGAAAAAGATCAACCGCTCGTCGTCCGCGAAGCGCAGGCCGCGAACCAATTCACCACGAAACGTGATCCGGCGCCCCTGCGTCATGCCATCGGCGCGGACTTGGGCTTCCACCTTCCCGTATTGTCGGCGCATGTCTTCTATCCAAAGCTCGTAGAGCTCGCCGAAGGTCTTTCCGGTGAGCCGCTTACCCATCCGGTTGACGCTGAACGGAATGGCGCGGCGCCCATACCAGCTCGCCATCTCGCCGAGGATCTCCTCGCCATACTGCTCGACGAGCCACTTGATGAACCGTGATCCGTATAGATACCAAATGTCGCCGTGCGGCCAGTAGTCGGTTCGGTTGTTGAGCGTGTCGAAGTGCAAGATGTTGTCTTCGAGAATTGCCATCCGCATGTACATCTCGAACTGCGTGGAGCGCATTCGCCCGCCGGCTGTTTCGCGCGACTCGAGGTACGTCGCGATGCCTTCGATGATCCAACGTGGTTGGATGAGGTTCGGGGCCCAAACCTTCCCGAAGATCTCGTTGATCACCGCAGGGATGCCGCCGATGTTGTCCGTGTGAAGAATGTGGGCGTGCTCGTGCGTCACCAAGACCGTCATCCAGTCGTCAAAGTCGCCGAGCTCAGAGAGGTCGCCGGGCGCGCTCACGTTGAGCCGAATCGCGTTGTAGTGCAGTGGCGTGGCGTTGCCGTTGGCGGCGTCGATCTCATCGGTCAGTACGATCTGGACGCGCTTCTTCGGCTGGTGGCCGAGCAGGGGCGCCATACTCGCGTTGGCCCGCTCCGCGATCCCGAGGACTCGCCGGGCCACCAGGGCCAGGGGCTCGGGGTAGCTCACCTCGAAATGCTCGCTCCGGACCATCCGCCAGCGCCTGGACAAGTCCTTGGTCTGAGCCTCCGCTGGTATCACCCCCAAAAGCCCCAGCAGAAAGGCCATCGCAGCCACCCCGCGGGCCATCCCAGACTTTCTAGCATGGGCCCCGAAAGAACCCATAACCGCCCGTTTACTCTCCCGTCTGGGCGAAAGGCTTGACCAGACGCATGGCCACCTCCTAGCCTTAAACGTAATTGGGGGCGGGGTTTCGTTAAATGGGGTCTGAGCGAGGGGAATTGGTCATCGAGGGTCTAACGTTGCCGTTGGCCCTGCGTTTCATCTCTGGGAAGTACCAGGGCGGAGAGTTCCCCCTTCCTGATGGCGGCGAGATCGTCATCGGGCGATCTAGCGAGCTCGACATGGTCCTGGTCGAGGACATGGTCTCCCGACGCCATGCGAAAATCTCCGTCGAAGGCGGGGATATCTTCTTGGAGGACCTCGGTTCGACCAACGGAAGCTTCGTCAACGGCGAGAAGATCTCCCGGACCAAGCTCGGCGAGGGTGACCGCATCTTGATCGGCACGAGCATCATCAAGGTCGTCGCCTCCGATGGGTCTGCCTCGATCCAGGACGCCAAGGCCAAGATGGATGCAGCCTATGCGAGCGCGCGCCCATCTCCGGGAAGCACCATGACCGGCTCCATCGCCGAGGTGGCGCTGCCCGACCTGCTTCAGCTCTTCTCCGCTTCGAAAAAGACGGGCGTCTTGCAGATCACGACCGAGACCGACGTCGGCTCGATCTACCTCGAAGAGGGCATGGTCCAGTTTGCAGTCGTCAACGGCGACGAGTCGGTGCCGCCTGAAAAGGCCTTCTACCGCGTGCTCGTCTGGGACAAGGGCACCTTTGATCTGCTTCCCAAGGTAGAGCGCAGCTTCCCAACGGAGATTAAGAGCAGCGTCGAAGGCCTCCTCATGGAGGGCATGCGACAGCTCGACGAGATGCGCCGTCTCGGAGACGCGCTGCCGCCACTGCAATCCCTGATCAGCGTGGCTTCACCGATGGCGCAGCCGCTTCGCGATGCGTCACCCGAAGAGCTGGACGTGATTCAGCTGGCGCTCGACCACGACACCCTCGTCGACGTGATGAACCACGCCGGAAAACCCGATCCGGAAGTCGCGGACCTCGTCGTCGCCCTCCTACAAAAAGGCTACCTGGTCAGCGACTGACTCGCCGACCGCGAGCCGTGCCACCGCAAACGCCGCCCGCAAACCCGGGGCCCGCTATTCTTGCCGAAAATACTCGCGCAGCGCCGCGTACGCGTTCATCAACGAGCTGTTGAGCTCCTGCGCAGCTTCGTGGCGCTCGGGGTGCCCTTCGTGCTTGTCGGGGCTGTAACGCTCGCGAAGCCGCTTGTAGGCACGTTCGATTTCCGGCCAGGTTGCGCCCGGGCTGAGCTCGAGGTTTGCCAGGTACTGCCGAACGCGCTTCCAGGTGGGCTTCGATCGGCTTGGGACCCGTCCGCCGTGACGGGTGGCGCGCTCCTCCACGAGCTCCTCGTCGGTCAGGTCCGCGAGCTTTTTACCCGAGCGGCCGAACTTTCCGTCGCTGAGCCGAGTCATGACCCGGTGGTGCCGTGGAGCGTCAACAGGCGCACGAGCAGGTCTTCGGAGTACTTGGTCAGCTTGGTGAACGCGACGCCCATACCAGTGGGGTCATCCTGCACGCGAACCACCTGGCCTGTGCCTTCAATCGTTTCGACGTCGTCCATGATCACCGTGAAGGTGAGATGAACCTCCGTCCCGACCGGCAGTGGCTCTTTGGAGCGAATGAAGACCCCAGACCTGGACACGTTCGTCACGTACTCGTGTACGAACGCATCGAACGACTCGAACTCTTTGTTGATCGTGACCCGCTTCTCGCTGCGTTGGCCGTCGTCCTGGTTCATCGAAACGTCAGGCTCCCGTGAGGTCGAACTGCTCCAGATGATAGTCGTTTCTCGGCTTGAGTTCGATGCGCCTCTGAAAACGTTGTGCCGCCTCGGCGACTGCTGCCTTTTCCTCTCGATCGAGCATGTCGCAGACGGCAGGGTGGGCGCTGATGACGATCTTGTAGCCGGGTAGGGCGTCCCGCTCGCGCCGCATCTGTCGGAAGATCTCGTGGCATACCGTCTCCTTCGACTGAAGCAGGCCGGTCCCATCGCAAAAGAAACAAGGTTCGTACAGCGTTCGCCCGAGCGATTGCCGAGTCCGCTTTCGAGTCATTTCGACGAGGCCGAGCTCGCTGATCCGAATCGCCGTCGTCCTCGACTTGTCGTCCTTGAGCGCGGCTAGAAGCGCCTTGAACACTTTTTCACGATGGGCGTGCCGCTCCATGTCGATGAAGTCGAGCACGATCAGGCCGCCGATGTTTCGGAACAAGAGCTGATACGCGATTTCGCGGACCGCCTCTAGATTGGTCTGCAAGATCGTCTGTTCGACATCGTGCCCCTTGCCCGTGAACCTCCCCGTGTTGACGTCGATCGCCGTCAACGCTTCCGCTTGGTCGAACACGAGATGTCCGCCCGAGGGGAGCTGAACTTTGCGCGAGAGCGCACGCGTAATCTCTTCTTCGATGCCGTACTCGTCGAAGAGCGGTTCGTAGCCTTCGTAAAGCTGCACGTCGTTTGCGCGCTCTGGCAGAAAGAGCGTCAAGAAGTCCTTGAGTCGCTGGTACTCGTCGCGGTCGTCGATCACGATTTCGTTGATGTCTTCGGTGAAGAGATCCCGCGCCGACTGAATTACGAGATCCGGCTCCTCATGGACTAGTGCTGGGGCCTTCTTCACCGCGTCGCGAGCGGTTTGCGTCTGTTCCCAGAGTTGTACGAGGTAGCCGATGTCCGCCTTGAGCTTCTTCTTGGTGAGCCCTTGTGCGAGCGTCCGGACGACCACGCCACCGTGCGGCGGCTTTACCGCGTCGATGACCTCTTTGAGCCTGCGCCGCTCTCGGTCGTTGCCAATGCGCTTGGAGACTCCGACATGGTCCACGGTAGGCATGAACACGACATAGCGACCTGGAAGCGCAACGTGGCTGGTGACGCGAGCGCCCTTGGTGCCGATTGGTCCCTTGGAAACCTGGACCAAGATCTGCTGCCCCTCGTTGAGAAGATCGCGGATCGGCGTCTTTCGCGAGACCCGGTTTCGTCGCCCTTTGGAGGCACTCTTCTTCTCCGCGCCGTCGCCTTCCTCTTCAGTGCCTGGCGCTGCTTGGAGGTCCTCCACGTGAAGGAAGGCCGCGCGGTCCAGCCCCACGTCGATGAACGCCGCTTGCATTCCGGGTAGGACACGCGTGACTCGGCCGAGGTAGATGTTGCCCACGGGAGAGCGATGATGTCGCCGTTCCACGTACAGCTCGCGGAGGACACCGTCCGCAATGAGACCAACACGCGTTTCTCCAATGTCAACGTTGATCAGAAGTGTGTTTTTCGACATTCGTGATTCCGTATTTAGCGATCCTGGTGATCAAACACCCTCGACCGAGCGGCTCGGCCGGAAGAGCGATTCTGCACGAAGCGACGGGCCCGTCGCGGCATCGAGTGCCAAGCGCGCAGGACCGTCACGGGGATTCCTCGGAAGGGTCAGTTCTTCTCGAAGATCTGCTCGATTTCGGCCTGCGTGTTCTCTTCGCTTTCGGAGCGCGCCACGGCGATCTCCTTCACGACCAGATTACGCGCAGTCTCGAGCATCTTCTTCTCGCCGAACGACAGCGACTTGTCGACCTGGAGCCGATAAAGGTCACGCATGACCTCGGCCACGTCGAAAACCGAGCCGGTCTTGATCTTGTCCATGAAACCGCGGTACCGGCGATTCCAGGTCTGGTTGTCGAAGACGACGGGCTGCTCCGCGAGCAGGGAGAAAATCTCTTTGATGTCGTTTTCCGAGATAGGAGGCCTGAGGCCCACCTTCTTGGCCTGGGCGACCGCCACCCGGATCCTGTCGTTGTTCTTCGCATCCAGGGGCCTCAGCACGTAGAATTCCATCGTCGCTGTGCCGATTTTGCGCTCCTCGATCGAGACGACCTCGGTAACGCCCTGTTTGGGATAGATGGCCTTGTCGCCAACCTTGAATTCGTATGTTCCCGCTTGCATCGGGACTCCTTATATTGCCAAAAACGTGCCCTTACGCCTGATTTCCAAGCGTTGGGTTGAACGGGCGCTGCGCAGTGATTATTTCCCGCCTCAGCGTCGCACTTCGCGCGTCCCCGCTCTTTCGATGCAGCCGAGTTACAGCCCAGCTGGGGCGAAATGTAGTCTCAGCGCGGGTCTCGGTCAACGCGATCTCGGGCTTCGTCGCGGTGCAAACGATCTCGAAGTCGGCCTTCGGATCGCATGCGAAACCACGCTTTCCGAATTTTCTTCAGCTTTTCAGCGTGGACTGATAAACAAACGTTTGTCAACGATTACAAAGTGTTGAAGGCCGACGTTGCAAAATATTTCGCTCAAATAGAGCAAAGTTATGTATAATTCATGTGCGCTTCCGCTTGACACGTGAAGTGACGTGACAATACGGTACGTGCACCTGCAATATTGACCCACCTTGGAGGAGGTCGAAATGGCGACTGCAAAAAAACGACGAACAAAGAAGGCCGCGAAGAGGCGGCCAGCAAAGAAGCGTGCGGCAAAGAAGCGCACCACGAAGAAGCGCGCGACGAAGAAGCGCGCAACCAAGAAGCGTGCGACTAAGAAGAGGCGCACCACGAAGAAGCGCGCGACGAAGAAGCGCGCAACCAAGAAGCGTGCGACTAAGAAGAAGCGCGCAACCAAGAAGCGCGCAACCAAGAAGCGTGCAACCAAAAAGCGCGCGACGAAGAAGCGCGCGACGAAGAAGCGTGCAACCAAAAAGCGCGCGACGAAGAAGCGCGCCACCAAGCGGCGCGCAACCAAAAAGCGCACGGCTCGCAAGAAGAAATAACCTTCTAGGCGGTAGACCTTCGGGTCAACCGAGGGGTCACCTCTGGTGGCCCCTGGCCTAAGGCCCTGCTTTTTTGGGGCCTTCGCGCAGTCTGTCGTGGCGATCCCTCTTTCTTATCGGGGGGTGTTCGTCTGCTGGCGCCCTGGCTCATGAGCTGGGGCGCTAGCTATTTAATCGGCTGACTTCTGTTCGTTCTCGAGGAGCCGTTGCAATCGTTCGGCTTCTACACGCACGGCGATCACCTTCTCGCTCCCAAGCGTGACCGAGCCAATTGGGCTGCCTTTGCGTTTGTGCACGAAGCGCCGAGGTGTGTAGAGCACGTCGACGATCATCTCGCCGCGGAGGTCGCTGAAGTGAGCCGCCAGGGTTGCGGCGTCGACGAGTGTCTCCGCTGAGCAAGACTGTCCCCTGCTGAGCGGAACGACGACATGAGCTCCCGTCACACCGCGTGCGTGCAGCCAGAGGTCGTGCG
>JAOTXX010000139.1 GCA_029862185.1 Myxococcales bacterium | reverse complement strand
CCGTTTTGCCGATGCGGCGCGAGCTGGTCAGCCCGTCAGCTATGCGAAGGACCTGCGCCGCGAAAGACGCATCACTCGACCAGGCAGGCCGATCCTGATGGAAGTCCTGTCGAAGAACGTAACGGACCCCAACGGCCCCGAGCTCGATGATCAAATCGTCGATACGGTGCGCGTCAGGGCCGGACACGAGCACAACGATGCGGTGAAAGCCATAGCGCTGCTCGATGTCCTCGTCGTGATCGAGCTCCTTGAGGAGTTGGCGAATCTCGGCGACCCGGTTTTCGAAGTTCTCGCACCAGCGAAGGTCGACGAGCAGCAGATTCACATAGGCGGAGCGGAGCGCGTCGGTTGCGCCCAGCGTGTCCCAGACGGGCACGAATTCGAGCTCGTGGCCCCGCGTCTTGAGCGCGGGGTAGATCTCCGAACGTACGCGCTCGGTACCCGGCGCGACGGCCATGTCGTCGACCAGCGATTCGAAGCACTGCAGCCCGGAGCCGACGTAGAGCACGCGCTTCCGGATATTGCCAGGCTCATACTGACAGGGGGCGTCACGAGTCATGGGTGCGGGGTCAGTTCTTGGGGGGTAGCGACCTGGCGTAGGACAAACCCTGCTCGACCCAGGCCTTCAAGCGAGGCGCAGGCTGCAAGCCTCGCGCGCCGACATATACCATGCCTTTCATCGCTCGGCCCGTGAAGTCCATCTCGCGCGCGCCGGGCTTCTCGAGGGCCGCATCGTAGGCGTCGGGCCCCACCCGCACCATGAGCTCATCGCCGATGATGCCGCAGGCCATGTGCCCGTTCACCAAGAATGCCAGCCCGCCGAACATCTTCTTTTCGGTGATGCCGCGCCGGCGCTTGAGCGCTCCGCGCACGCGGTCGGCTAGTTTCTCGTCGTACGCCATCGCTAAACCGAACCCGCTAGGCGGCGACCTCGGTGGCGATCTTCTCCGAAACTTCCCAGAGCTTGGCTGCCATCGCTTCATCGCGGCCGTGCGAGCTGGGTCGCGACTCGTTGCAGTCGGCAAAGTACTTGCCCGAAACCCCCTCGACGCCCGGGTTCACGGCAAGGTAGCACTGCGTTGCGGCACCCTCTCCGACGCTTTTGAGCACGAGCGGGCCGCCAATCGAAAGCGCAACTCTGGCAATTGGATTCATGCTGCGCGCCAAGTTGGTGTGAATCACGCCCGGATGAAGGCTGTTCGCCGTCTTGCCGGTGCCCGAGAGCCGCTTGGCGAGCTCGTTGGCGAAGAGCAGGTTCGCGAGCTTGGACTGCCCGTAATTCGCCCAGGGGTTGTATCCGCGTTCGCCGCTCAGGTTGTCGAACTGAATGCCCTCGGGGGGCGCGTTGTTGTGGGCGCCGCTGCTCACGACGACAACCCGTCCATTGTCGGCGAGACTATCGAGAAGCGAGGTAACCAAAATGAAGTGTCCGATGTGATTGGTGAAGAACTGAAGCTCGTAGCCATGCTGCTGGTTGAGCTTGGGGAGCGCCATGATGCCGGCGTTACAAATGATGGCGTCGAGCGGAAGGCCGAGCGCGACGACCTCTGCAGCGCAGGCCTGAACCGACGCGGGCTCAGAGAGCTCGCAGGCAACGGCGGTGGTTTCGCCGACTACGCCATCACAGGCGGCTTGTGCCTTTTGAACGGTTCGCGCCGCTGCGATCACGTGAGCACCGCGCTTGGCAAGAACGCGAAGGGTTTCGTTGCCGATGCCCGAGTTGGAGCCCGTGAGAAGTATGGTGCGCCCAGTCAAGTCGAGGCCGTGGGTGACGTCCTCCGCGCTGCTTCCATAGCCAAAGCCGCTCGGGCCCTTCCCTTTGAACATCGATAGTAACGACATGGCTCGGTTCTAAGGCTCAGTAGAGCCCAGTACAAGCATTGACGTCGATGCAGTTCTCTAAGGCGCAATTTGCGCACTCTTGGGAGCCGGAGTTCGGTGGCAAGCACGGCTCGATGCAAAATGCCGTCGAGCAAGCCGCGATCGAGCCGTAGCAACCCGTGCAGGCGGTGGAGAGCCCGGTTTCATCGGAGATGCAGCTGGCGATGCAGTCGCCGAGCGCGTTGCGCGCCGCCTCCGAGCCGTCGGAGAGCACCCCCCCAAGCTCCGCGGTGCACGCACTGAGCGGACAGTCGCCGGCGATCATGCCCACGATCGCCGGGCCGCTGAGCTCCTCGGTTGCGAGCGCGTCGAGCGCCGCTTGATCGGCATCGTTGACACACTGATCCAAGGGCGTGGGGATGACCCCGCCACCGCCGGAGCCGCCGTTCCCGCCCATTCCGCCTGGCGGGCTGTCGCTCACGATGAAGGCCTGGACCCCCGCGATTCGAAACATCGTGCTGAACGACCTGCAAAGGCCAGCGACTGCGTCGTAGTCGCCGTCGGCAAGCTCGGCCATCGCGGCGTCGAACTGTTCGATGGTGAAGTTCGCGGCGTTGCCATTGTCAGTCGTCGGCACGCCGATGATGTCGCGGATATTGGCCACATCCCAGTAGCCCGAAACCGTGCCCTGGAATCCATCATCGAGCAGCTCGACCCGCAGCCAGCTGTCATGGATCAAGAGCTCGTCCCGCACGATCATGATATCGATCGGAAACAGGAGATCGATCGGGCCCGCGGTGAGCACGCCATCGACGACGGAGCCCTGGACCTCGCCGCTGTGAAAGCGCGAGTCCGGGTGGATGCCCAGCGTGGCGCCGAGCAAGACGGAGTTGTCGGTGCCCAGCGCTGGCGAATCCTCGCTGCTGTAGATCTGTACGCGGACATCGTCGTCGTCCTGGGGGTCGTCGAGGCCTGCGATTCGGAGAAGGATCGTCATCGAGCCATTCTTGACCGCGCCACTGATGACCCCGTCGACCAGCTGCCCCTCGTGAAAGCCGCCGAAGACATACTTGCCGTCTTCACGCTGCGCGTCATTATCGATGATGGTTAGGAAGCCATAGTCGATTCCGGGCTCTTGGTTCGGTCCCGTCCAGTCGTCGTGCGCACACTCATCGGCGCCGGGCGAGTCGCTGCGTGATGCGCGACCGTCGAGATTGAAGCCCTCGATACCCGCAGCCGAGTCATCGGGGTAATAGAAGCCAAACGACGACGCTACGAAACCAAGACCCGGCAGGACTTGTGCGACCGCTTCGCCCGTCGTGCCGGCAGTCCCAGGGGCGCCACCGACGCCAGGGCCATCGCCGGCACAGCTGAGCAACGCCACGCCGAGGACCGCCGTGGCCATCATCCATGGGATTGCACCGGCGTTCTGGGTCTTCATCGATCGTCGCTAGTTGAGGTTGTCACAGGTCATTTGAGCGTTTCGATCAACGGGCGAAACAGACGTGTATCCGTTGAAGAACGCCTCGATGTCGTTCGGCGGGTTTTCCACCATTGATTCGCAGTCCTGTGCTCCGCCACCGAGGACATAGCCATTCGGGTTCTCCGCAGCCAGGGGTACTTCGAGGGTCCCTCGAATCGAGCCCGTCTCACAACTGGGGATGTTGATGCTGGTGATGGTGTCGACGGAGACTTGCCCGGCGAGAAGCGCAGCACGATTGGCTTCCAACCAGGCGAGGACCTCGACAACCCCCGCGTCATAGTCGAGCGCCCCGTCGCCCTCGACCTCGCCCTGCGATGAAGCCAGCGCGGGAACGCCCCTGCATGCGGCGGTCTTCGCCGCGCCGACGGTGCCTGAAATCCCGGAGAGCAGGAAAAAACGACCGCTGGGAACGGCGCCCACATTTTGCCCCGCGTTGATCCCGGACAGAACGACGTGCGGTGGAGCGGTCGGGAACAGATTGTCGAGCGCGTAGATCACGGAGTCCGCCGGGAAGCCGTTGACGGCAGTTGCTGGGTAGCCGCTCGCCGTCGTGGTCTCCGTAGCCTCGAGGGGAGGCGGGGTCGGTGTTCTCGAATCGCCGCTGCCGCTCTGATTCGCCGCGGGTGCGCACACGGTGAGCATGCTGTCCGGGTCGTCTTTCAACGCCTCAACGACTGCGTCGATGCCCGGCGCGCCCACACCGTCATCGTTGGTGATGAGTATGCGAAGGGGGCCGTCATCGGAGCCGCCGGTCCCGTCGGAACCACCGCTCGAACCGCTGTCGCAACCGAGCGACGCAGCTGCGAAGCCAAGTGTCAGGAGAAGCACCATGGGGAATCGATGGATTCGAATCATGCGCGCGATACTAGAAACAAGCCCTAGCTGGCGCAATAGGCGTCAGGTGCGCAGATGTGAGCCAGAGTACGCCGATGCACATGTAATGTGTGTCACTTTCCCACATGAATTGCGCAAGAACGGGTCACACGAGCGTTGCAATTCGAAACGCAAGATCGTACTCAGTTCACCCCGAGACACTCGGCGCCGAACAGCGGCGCACCAAGATTCTGGCTGAGCCCTCTTCTCCGGAGGGCTGAGCTTGGCCCCTGAAAAATGGCGGGGCCCGACGGGGCCCCGCCGCCCGTTTTTCCGCGGTAAGTCCCTGGAGCACAGACAGCTTGCACGGGACGCACGCTGGCCGGAGGATCCGGGCATGGCCGAGCCCATCATCGATGCCTGGATTCAGCATCCTACGGCGCAGTTCCTCGGCCACGACATGTTCGCTTCCCTGCGCCGCTGGATGAAGCTCGATGTGATTCCAGACGAGATCCCAATCGAGCTCACCCTGGCCGCGCTCGATGCGGCGGGCGTGGGCAAAGCGCTGACATCGGCCTGGTGGGGTCCCGATGGGCCGCTTCTGTCGAACGACGAGGTTGCTCGTACGGTGAGCGCGCACCCGAATCGGTTCGTCGGAATCGGCTCGGTGAATTTGCATCGCCCGATGGACGCCGTGCGCGAGCTCCGGCGCTGCGTGTCTGAGCTCGGTTTCGTCGGCGTTCGACAGCTCCCGTGGCTCTGGGGCCTCCCGCCCAACGATCGTCGTTACTATCCGATCTACGCCGAGTGCGTAGAGCTTGGAGTTCCATTTTGCCTGCAGGTCGGTCACGCGGGCCCGCTTCGGCCGAGCGACCCGGGTCGCCCCATCCCCTATCTCGATGAAGTCGCATGCGAATTTCCGGAGCTCCGCATCGTTGGCGGACATATCGGCTACCCATGGACCGAGGAAATGATATCGCTCGCAACGAAGTACGAGAATGTCTAC
>JAOTXX010000081.1 GCA_029862185.1 Myxococcales bacterium | reverse complement strand
AATCGCTTCGAGAGCCTGAATTGTGTCCGCATGCTCCGAGTCGTGATCGTCGAGCAGCTTGTTGAATACCTCGATCGCCTCGTCGGTCCGGCCGAGTCGGTGGTCGAGCACGGTGCCCAGCCGGAAATGTAGGTCGATCAGCTCCGAGCTGTTGTTTGAGCCTTCGATTCGCTTGCGAAGCACCTGCGCGAGCGCTCGATACGCCCCGTGCTCGGTGTAGATGCGATCGAGCGCGCCTAGCGCGTTCGCGTCGTGATCGTCCACTCCGAGCACGAATCGATACGTCTCTTCGGCCCGCTCCATGTCGTGGAGCTGCTCCTCGTACACCTTTGCGAGACGCCGGCCGAGCTCCGCTTTGTTGAGCGGATCCCCGGTGTGCTGGATGCCGTTGGCGTAGGTGGTGGCCAGCTGAGTCCAACCGTCGACGATGGCCGAAAGTCGCTCGGCCTCCCCGATCGAATGGTCGTGACTCGGATCCTCGAGCAGCGCCTTTTGCATCCACTCGAACGCGCGCCCGTGGTCGTCTGCCTTGTCTTCCGCGATCTCCGCGAGGCGATGCATCATGACTACCCGCTCGATCGGGTCGCGTTGCTGCTCGACCTGAACTTCCTGGACGTTGAGCAGCTGGCTCCAGTTGCCCTGCATCCTGTAGAGCGGCTCGAGCACCTCGCCGATCGCCATCGGCTGCACGCCCTGCGAGAAGAGATCCTCGAGCGCAGTCACCGCCGGCGCATACTCGGGCGCGGCGGCGATGATGTCGCGGTACTGCTCGATCGCCGAGTCCATGTTCCCCAGCTGGTTCTGGAAAATCTGCCCGGTACGGAACTGCAGGTTCAGAATGTCGTCCGGCGTCGTGGCGACCGCGGCTTCCTTCTTCAGGGTTGCCGCGAGCTCGTCCCATCGCTCCGTTTGTTCGTAGAGCCGGTCGAGGGCCTCGATGGCCGCGACGTCGGACGAATCCACATCGACCACGAACTGATATCGGGCGATGGCCGCATCGACGTCGTCCAATTGCACCTCGTTGATGACGGCAGACCGCTTCGCGAGGTGGACGACCTCATCCGGAAATTCATCTTTCATTTTCTGCACTTCGGCGTCAAAACGCGAAGCTGCTTCATGCCAATTACCCGTCTGCTCGGCGAGTCGCTCCAGGGAGGCAAGCGTCAGCTCGTTCCCGCGATCGAGCGGAAGCGCCCGGACGAAGGCATTGAATGCCGAAGGTGGATCTTCGAGCTGAAGCTCGTAGATCTCCGCAAGCTGGTGAAGCATCTCGACCCGCTCGGAAGGATCTTCGGTGAACCGAACCTGAGCCTCGCGAACCTCGGCTAGCTTTCGATACTCCCCGACCTGCAGGTAGACTTGCTCGAGCGCGTCGGCCGCGGCCAAGGGCTCCACCGCGTCGTTCGTCATCTTCGTCAGCGCATCGAGCGTCGGCTGATGAACGGGCGTCTCCGCCAAGATATCGCGGTAGATTTCGATCGCCTGCATCGGGTCTTCGAGCTGCGTTCGCCAGAGCTCTCCGATTCGGAAGCGCAACTCGGTCCGCTCTTCATCATCCACGGTGAGCTCGGATTGACGCTCGAGAACCTGAAGCAGCTCTCTCCACTGGGCCGTGCTTTCGAACAAACCGTCGAGGTGAGTGAGCGCCGAAAGGTCGTCCGGGTCGATTTCGAGGACCCGCTGGTAGGCGTCGATCGCCTTGTCCGCGTCCTCGAGCTGCCCCTCGTAAATCTGGCCCATGCCGAGGAACAGCGCTCTGCGCGCGTCCGGGTCCGACACGACCTCGGCCTTCCGCTCGTAGGTTTCGAGCAACGGCGACCACTTGCCGAGCTGCGTCTGCAGCTCGATCAGACGATCAAGTGATTGAAGGTCTCCCGGGTCGACTTCGAGCACCTGCTGGTGCACCGCGATCGCGTCCGCAGGCCGCTCGAGGATGTCCTCGTAGATCGCCGCGGCCTTGACGAGCTGCTCTCGCTGATCGGCCGGCGATGGGAGCATCTTGGCTTTGCGCCGGTAGATCCCTGCGAGGTCTTCGTAGCGCTCGGCCCGCTGGAACAAGCGCTCCAAGGAGTCCGCCGACTGCTGATGTTCGGGGTCGAGCTCGAGCACCTTCTCGTAGTGCTCGACCGACCGCTCGACCTGTCCCAGGTCGTCTTCTCGGATCCCGGCAGCGCGAAGCAGAAGGTCGATCGCGAGGTCCGGCTCATCCGACGACTCGGCGACTTCCTCGTACACGCCAGCGAGCGCATCGGCCGCGCCTACGGCAGCACCGAGCCGCTCGAGCTCCCCTCTCGCTTTGGGGTCTCCGGCATCCTCGCGGAACGCGCGCGCGTAGCTCTCGAAGGCGCCGTGCAGGTCGCTAAGCGAGAACTCCTTCAACTTCGCGATTTCGTGAAAGAGCGCCATCCGTCGCTCGGGTGCGGTCGCATGATTCGCTTGAATCTCGTAAACCTCGACGAGCCGACTCGACGCCCCACCGTCCTTGTAGATCGGCTCGAGGATGTCGGCGACGGTCGCCTGGTACTCCGCCGACTCGAGCAGCCGCTCGAGCGCTCCGAGGGCCGACGGATTGCTGGCATCGTTGGCCAGCACGTCGCGGTAAATCTCGATCGCCGAGTCGGTCGACCCCATTCGCTCTTCGCGGATGTCCGCGAGACGAAGAAGGAGGACCGTCTGTTCGCTCTGGTCGTCCGTCATCGAGAGCTGGCGCTCAACGTTGTCGGCGAGGTCGCCCCAGAGTCCCTGCCGTGCGAGCAAGCCATCAAGCGCGAACAAGGCCTCTCGGTTGGTCGGGTCCAGCTCGAGGATCTCGTTCTGCAGCGCGATCGCCTGATCGCTCTCCTCGAGCAGCTCTGCATGGATACGCGACATTTCGGAGAGGACGCCGATTTTCTCATCGGGGTCCCCATGCGCCTCGGCTCGCGCGCGGAGAACGCCAACGAGCTCCGGCCATCGCTGCGCGCCTCGGTAGACGGTATCGAGCAGATCGAGCACCTCGAAGTCAGTCGCGTCGGCTTCGAGCACTTTTCGGTATGCCGAAACCGCGGCTTCCGCGTTTCCGAGCTGCGTGTCGTGAATTTGCGCGGTCTTGATCCAAAGCGATCGGCTCAGCGCAGGGTCCTCGACCGTGGCCGCCAGGTCCCCGGTGAGCTCTGCCACCGAGTCGAACAGGTCGTGCTCGCTCGCAAGCATCTCGAGCCGCGACAGTGTCGCAACGTCCGACGGCACTTCGCGGAACGCATCGCTCAGCGACGAAAACCCCCGACTGGGGTCACCAATGTGTTGGAAGTACGTGTCGGCGACGCGGGTGAGCAGCTGCAACCTCTCCCGGGGCACGCTGCTAAAGCCATGCTGTACGCGAAGCGCATTGACGTACGGACCCCACTCCTCGCTGATCTCGTAGATGGGCTCGAGAACCCGCGACGCTTCGGCGGCTACTTCCTGATCGTCGAGCAACTCCTCGAGCCGGGCCTTGGCACCGTCATGCTCCGCCATCAGCGAAAGCACCTCTCGGTAAAGCTCTACGGAGCGCGGCTTGTCATCCAGCTTGGATTCGCAAACGCGGCCCAAGCGAAACTTGAGCGCGGCGACCTCTTCGTGGCTCTCGGGGCCGGCCTCGATTCGGCGCTCGAGAATCTGGCCAAGTTCTTGCCATCGGCCCTCGGCCTCGTAGAGCTGCTCGAGCTCGCTGCAGGCATCGCTTTGCTCGACGCCGTATTCGTCGACGATGCCTTCAAACGCTTCGATCGCCTTCTCGCGGTCGTTCAGCGCATCGGCAAAAAGGCGGGCGCGACGATAGGCGATGCCGAGCCGCGCATCCGGGTCCTCTTCGAGCTCGATTCGGCGGGCATAGATGTCGAGCAGGTCGCGGAATCGCTCGGTGCGAACGTACAGGTCCCCAAGCGCGCTGATCGCATCGAGATTGTCGCTCTCGGCATCGTAGACGAGCTGGTATTGCTCGATGGCGTCGTCGATTCGATCGAGCTGCGCCAAGGTCTGACCGTAGCTGAGCCGAATCGGGACGGCCTGATGCGGATCGGAAACCCCATCGATGGCCGACTCGAAGCCCGAGACCAATCGGTCCCAGCCATTCATCTCCTCGGCCAGCCGTTCGACGTCGACCCGCGCCTCGTCGTGTGTCGGCGCGAGCGAGAACGCTTCCAGGTAGCGCTCAAACGCAACCTCGGGCTGCCGTAGGCGCTCCTCGAACACATGGCCGATCTTGCGCAGGAGGTCGATCTTGGAATCGTCGCCCTTGGCATGCGCGAACCGCACCTCGAGAACCGAGACCAACTTACGCGCGTCATGCGCCTCTTCGTAAATCGGCGTCAGCGCCTCCGCGGCCTGCACATTGTCTGGGTCGGCGCCAAGAATCTTCTCGTACACGCGCGCGGCCCGGTCAGCTTTGCCCTTTTTGTCTTCCCAGAGGCGCGCCGCCCTGAACAGCAGCGCGACACGCTCCTCCGGGCTGGTTTCCTGCGCTTCGGCCTGCCGCTCCACGATCCGGATCAGCTCGTCCCACTTCTCGTTGGCCGCATAGAATGCCTCGAGCTCGTCCCATGCACCGAGCGAAACGTAGCGTCGTTTGAGCTGTTCCTGCGCTCGCCGATCGGAAGGATCGAGATCGAGGAGCTTCTTGAACGCGCCGATCGCGCCTTCATCGTTGCCGATCTTGTCGGCGTAAATCATTCCGAGCTTTTGGAGCTGTTGCTTCATCGAGGCGACGTCGGTGTCGCTGGCGACCAGCGTCTCCAAGACCTCGGCCAGCGGCTCCCACTGCCGCGCTCGCTCGTAGAGCTGCGCCAAATTGCTCAGCGCATTGGGATTCTCGGGGTCAGTATCTAGAACTTTCTGCCAAAGCTCGATGCACACGTCGGGCTTACGGAGCCGTTGCGTTGCGAGCTCGGCCATTTCCTCGTAGCGCAGCACTCGATCGTCTTCGGAGAGAAGCTCGACCTCTCGCTGCATGGTGCGAATCAGCTTTTCCCAATCGCGGCGCTTCTCATACATTTCCTTGAGGCGCTCGATGGCATCGCCGTCCTCGGGATTGAGCTCGAGAAGGCGCTCGAAACATTTGATCGCCTCGGCTTGGTTGCTCGATCGTTCGAGATATAGCGTGCCGGCCTGGCGGAACAGGTCCACCTTCTGCGCGGGCTCCTGAACCAACTCGGCCTTCTGAAGGATGGAGCGAATCATGTCCGACCATCGCTTCTGCTGCTCGAACTTCGCGATCGCGTCGTCGAGCTTCTGGAGCTCGGCCAATTCGGCCGCCGTCAGCTCTCGAACCTCATCCCCCGATTGTTCTTCTGACATCTTGGCTAAGCCCCCCTACGGCGATTCGGTTCTCAACTCCGCGAGACGGTCTCGCGCGGCTTTGACGTAGTGCTCGGGCGCATCCGCTCCGGCCATCATCACGTACTTGTCGAGGTAGCGTTTCGCTTCCTCGTCGTTGCCCTGAAGCGCGTAGGTCCAACCAAGTGAAAACAAGGCATCGCTCATCCCGGGGACGATGCCCAGCGCCGATTGGAACTCCGCAATCGCCTCGTCATACTTGCGTTGCTGCTGGTAGACCGTGCCCAAGAGGTGGTGAATGTTTGCCTCTTCTTCGGTGCCCGGCATTGCGACCTTGAGCCCTTCGGCCAATACCTGAGCCGCCTGCTCCGGGTAGCGCAGGTCGGCATAGAGGCGTCCGAGCGCCGAGTACGATGGCAAGAAGCGAGGCCCGGTCATGATCGCATCGCTGTACTGGTAGAGCGCGTTCTGCGAATCCTCGAGCTCCTCGCTGCAACGCCCGAGCTTGAAGTGTGCCTTGAAGAGCGTCGGGTCGAGCTCGAGCGACTTCTTGAGCGCCGTCTGCGCGCCTTTCCAGTCTTCGAGCTCGATGAGCACCGAACCGAGCTTCTCGTGATAGCCCGCTGCATCGGGCTTCGCGACGATCGCTCGCTCGAGCGCCTCGCGCGCGGCGGAGAACGAGCGCAGCTCGATCTGCACGATCGCAAGGTTGAAGTAGGCCTGGTGATTGGTTGGATCGAGCGCTGCAGCCTTCTCGAGGCTCTCCGCAGCTTCGCCGAACCGTTTCATCTGCGCGAGCTCGACCCCGGCATTCATTTCGTTCATCGACTCGACGCGGGCGCGCGAACAGTTGCCGCCCATCAAAATTAGACCCACTACCACAAACCCGAATACCTGAGCCCGCATGCTTGCCTCCTACGCTTGGAAATTCACAAGCACTTCAATCCTACAGCATTTGTCTCGTAGCCAACAACTCTAGACACAGCTCTTTTTTCGGCTGTTTTAGCCTTTGTGGCCAGTTTCAGACGAGATCCGGCGCCCTGAACGGGATCGCAGGCCCTGGAAAGCAGGGAGATCCGGATGAAATCTCGCTTTTCGATCTCAGGCCGGGCGATCACTGGCCCGCTGCATCGAGCAGGAAGGGATAGTTCACCACCACCACGCCGCCTCCATCGGGCGCCGGGAAAGTCCACCTGCGAACCGCGCGGACGATGCAGCTCTCGACCGCTTCGTTCCGTAGGCTCGAGCTTCCAACCATGGCCGATTGCACCGAACCGGTCGGAGAGATGACGAACTTCGTAGTCACCCGGCCCTGCAGATCGGGCCGCGCGTTGAGCTGTTGCTCGTAGCAGAACTTCACCTCGTTGATGTGGCGTCGCACCACACGCCGGATGACTTCCTTCGACAGCGAGCCTCGCACCTCGGCGCCGCCGCTGCGAACTTGAGGCACACCGGCCGAGCGTCCACGGAACCCGCCAACGCCGCTTCCATAGCCGCCCTCGCCCGCACCCCGGCCGCCACCACGGCCGATCGTGCCGAAGTTGCCCATGCCGATGGTGCCCTGGCCAAGCCCGCCACCACCCCGGCCCGTGCCCCGCAAGCCTAGACCGCCGAATCCAAAGTTCTGACCGATGTCGTTGCCGGTCATCGCGCCGAGCGCGCTGGTTGGGTCGTTCCCGAGCGCGAAGTCTGCGCCGTAGGGTGAGGTTGGCGCGTTGAACGAACCCTGCATCGACGCGAGCGTCCCGATGATGCCTGCGTTGCGTGCGTTTTCTTCTGCCTGCTCACGCGCCATCACCGGGTCGGGATTGTCCTCCGGCCCCTGGATGCCGTACTTGTTTTTGGTCTTTTCGGATTTCTCGTCACCCATCTGACCTTGCTCGCCCTCGTGCGCCTTGCCCGTGCCGCCACCCTGCGAGTCGTCTCCGTTCAGCCACTCAGGCTCCGGCTCCTCGAGCTCTTCAGGCTCCATGAGGAATTGAATCAGGCGCGAGTCGGTCGCGAGTAGATCCGAAGAAAGCCCTCGCGGACGCGGAGGCTGGAAGTAGAACATCGTCAGCACCAGGCTCGCGAAGAGCGCCGCACCCGCGACGTAGATCATCGGACGGATGTCCATCTTTGCATGGCCCGCAACCTTCTTGCCGGCCTTCACGTCTTTGATGATGAAGGTAAAGTCGCGGTGCTTCATGCGAACCGCGCCACCTTCGGGCACAGGGAACTCCAAGGCCCCAGTCACTGTGGAGCTGGGCCGGAAATCGCCCTGGCCGCGCATCAGGTCAAACGAGCGCGTCTGATCGCCAATCGTCGCTTCGCCCTTCGCGCCCTCAGGTACGATCGCCGTGACGCCCGCACCCTCCGCGATGCACAGGGGCATCCGATCGACGCCGATGGCATCGCGACCGAGCACGTAGTCCACCTCATCGACGTCCGGCTCACCCACGTAGTAATCGCGAGGGGGCGTCAGATAGTCGACGTTCAAGACGTTTCGGTCGCCCCACAGGACGGACACCTCGATCGCGCGCTCGTTGGTTTCGATTTCGTGCGTGGGAACTGCGGGCGCGGTCGCGACCAGGCCGTACTCCGGCCCATCTTCTCCGACGGTGTTCGCGAACGGCGTCCGCGACAAGCGTTTCGCACCGACCTCGAAGGGATTGAACTTCGGCCCCGACTCGTCTTCCTGCGTGGTGGCCTTGGGCGGCGTTTTGGCCCTGGGCTCGGACTCTTCATCGAGCATCGCACTCATCGCCCGCTCATCGACGATCGGGGTTGTTCCCCCGCCACCGGCGGCCATCGCAACGGGCGGGCTCGAGGCAACCGCCACCGTGCCGCTGATGATGTCGATGTGCATGCGCTTCGTGCCGACTTGCACTTCGTCGCCGGTTTGCAGCTTGCGTTTGTTGATCTTCTCGCCGTTGACGAGCGTGCCCGACGCAGAACCCAGGTCGATGATGAACACCTCACCCGGGCCGGTAACCTCGATGACCGCATGCATGCGGCTGACCTTGTCGTCCTCGAGGCGGACGTCGCTCGTCTGAAGACGACCGATCTTGATGATCTCTTGGCTCAGCGTCTCGGTGCTGAGCAACTCGTCGCCATCGTAGATGGAAAACGCGACGGACGTATTGTGGCTCGACTCACTCACCCGGATCCCCCATTACAAATCTTCCACAGATTTCAGCATCTCGGGAATAAAATGCTCTCGAATCTGAATGAGCGACGCTCGACGACCCCTGCGACGGACGATCAATTGCTCGCCATCAGGCCGCACCAAGTCGCCCGTCACCAGGTCGTCGTCGAAGTCGTACGTCGTCTCGGAGCCTGGGATGTCCTGTGCCTGAGCCACGCTTAACCACAGCGATGTCGCCGCCATTAACGCAGCAATAACAAGCGCTTGTGAGGTGAAACTCGAGATTTTCTTCTTCATGATTCGTCCTTAACCCGCGATTTGCATCGCCTCGACCGAGATGTCGATGTTCTGCATGCGCCCCGGTCGGCACCTTGGCGCGCCGCGGCTCTTTCCCGACTTCGGCGCGCATCGATTGCTGACGTCTTGCACGCTGGAGCGGAATTCGGATTGCTTACCGGCTCGGTTCAGGAACTCGCTGAAGTAGCCCCTCGCCTTTTTGAGATCGCCGACCGAGCCCGACATGTAGTCCTGATAAAGCACGCCCAGGTTGAAATACGCTTCGGGGCGCTTGGAATCGAGTTGCTTGGCCCGCTCGTATTGGGTCTCGGCCTCGGCGAAACGCTCGAGGCCGCGCAGCGCCGTGCCGAGCCCGATGACCGCCTCGTAGTTGTTCGGCTGGAGCTCGACCGCTCGGGCAAACGCCTTGCGACCGTCTTCGTAGCCACGGAATGAGATCGTGACCTCGCCGAAGTTCATCTGAGCTTCGAAGAGGTCCGGATCGAGCGTGATAGCCTTCTGAAAGAACCGAAGCGCCGAGATGACGTCACCTTTGTACACCTTGATCAGGCCCCAGGTGTTGTAGATGGGCGCGTAGCTCTCATCCAGCATCTGCGCTTGACGGCACACGACCTCAGCGAGATCGAGCTCGGCCGCGTTGCCTTTCCGGCCGCGATCGTAGTGCAGCAGCGCCATCTGATTGAAGGCCGACAGATAGTCGGACTCGATCGCCAAGGCGCGCCGCAGGTTCTTGAGCGCCTCTTCGCTTTGCCCCTGGGACCGCTGAACGATCGCGAGGTTCGCGTACCCGGAGGTGCACTGCGGGTCGTCCTTGATCGATTTCTCGAACGCGGACTTCGCTGGGCCCGTGCGACCGTTGGCGAGGTCTCGAAGGCCCAGGCCCACCCTCGCCTTGCAGAACTTCGAATCGACTTTCAGAGCCGCCTCGTAGTGATCGTACGCGGCGGAATCACCGCAGCGCGACAGCGCCAACCCAGCCATGTAGTTCGCCTCGGCAAAGCCGCCGCCCTGTGCATCGGCGGCGCGCTCGAAGGACTTCGACGAAGCGCTGCACTTGGCCGAAGTCCAGCCGGCCTTCTCGTTGGCATCGAACTCGTCCAGGGCCGATTCCCACTTGCTGTGCGCCTTCTTGCTCACCGCGTTGCCATCCGCCGTGGTGATCGCTTCGCCCCCTGTGGTTCGCGCGACGTCCGCGCTCGGCATGCTGGTCGGCTTCGAGCTGGTGCTCTCACCGCCGCAGCCCAAGATCAGCGCAATGGCGATGAACGTTATCTTCTGGTTCCGCATCACGGCTCCTCCCTCTTGGCGACCGCATCCTTCGCATTCAGCCTTTGCTGATTGATCGCGCCGAGGTCCACCGCGCCGGGGTCCCCGACGGTGGCCTTGACGTAGTTGGGCTCGCCCCGAAGCTCGGCCGCAACCGGGTACTTCGTCGGGTTGAGCCCGTTGAGCTCTTGCTCACAGGAGCGTGACCACTTGTTGAACCAGCGGACCTGCGTCGCGGTCTTCAAGCAGAACTCGAACTTGTCGATCGCCTGGCGCTGCAAGGGCTCCGAGACGTCGTCCAACGCACCAACATAGATGTCGAACAGCCCGGGGTCCTTCTCGATTTCTCTTGGAATCGGCGCGTCCCGAAACTCATCGACGAAGCTGCGGTACATTTCGCCGGTCCGTGACGCGGCCGCGATCTGCCACGGCGCCGACTTCATTTGAACGCCGTCGAGGTTGACCGTCATCTTCGCGACCTTCGCATAGTCGGCCTCGGCCGCCCGAAGCACGCCCTGCTTCCGGGTCACCCACTTCTTGAATTCGCTGTCCGACCACTTCTTGACCTTCGCCATGCTCTTACCCCCGCGATACTGCGGGAACGCGACTTTCTGGAACTCGGCGAACTTGAACTCCGACAAGTAAAACTGCGACTCCGCGGCGCTATCGAGCGCCTCCCGGAGAAACAGGATTTTGGTTTCCTTGGGCGTGTTCTTGAGCGCGCGGATTCGTCTCGGCGCGCCCGAGGTCCAGCCCTTCACCGCCGCCTGGAAGTACTTTCGTGCCTCGGCCTTCCGGTTGAGCTCCCAAAATGCCCGCCCAATCGCCGTGTTCGCCTCGATGACCTGGTGCGGCATCCCGACTTTGCCGTACTTGGTGAGGTACTCCTTGTAGTGCGCAATGACCTGCGACCAGCGGCTCTGTCGCTCGTAGATCGAGCCGATCGAGAACATGACCTGCGAGGTCTGACGCGGAAGCTTGCGCTTGTAGTTGCGCGCAAACAGGTCCGAGTCTTCCATCGCGGTCTTGTCGTCTCCGAGCCCGATGCGGAAGAAGGTCGCCTGTTCGAGGCCCTCGATGGCGTTCGGGCACGTCCCGAGCTTCTTTTCCTCTGCGCTGCACTTCGTGCCGTCCTCGCCGGGGAACTTCCTGGCGAACTGCTCGTAGTACTTCGCGGCCTGCTCGTAGTAGGCGAGCGCCTGGAAGTTCTGGCCGATCAGGTAGACCGCCTTCTTCGCCAGCGAGCTCTCCGGGTAGCGCTCGGTCAGCACCGTTCGAACCTGGATGGCGCGGCCGAGCAAGTGCGCGGCCTCGAAATTGATCGCTGCGTTGTAGAGCATCTCGTCCATCTCGCCGCACTCTTCGTGGCGGCGGAAGATGCGGACATAAGTCGCAGCCGCCTTCTTGAATTGCTGCGTCTTCTGATAGATTTCCGCTTCCTTGCGGCGAACCTGACACTGCAGGTTGCCGAGCGTCCCACACAAATCCGGGTGCTCTTCGCTCAGCTGCTCGGTGCCACAGTACGACGCCGACATCGGATCGATCGACGCGCTCAGCTCCTGGACGCACGCGACCCGCGGCTCCGGAATCTGGGTCCCAAGCACGTTGAGGCAGTCGAGATACAGGTTGGCCGCATACTCTGCGAGCTCGCTGTCTTTGTGGTTGAACGCGATGTCACGGAAGAGCACCGCAGCCTCTTCGAATCGATTGGCCTCGTAGTAAATTCGGGCCCGTCGATACTTGATCGTCGATAGATCCTCCGCCTTGTCGACATAGCAAACGTATCGATTGAAGGCCTCCAGCATGCCCTCCTGAAGCGGGGTGAGCTTCTTCTTTGCGAACTTGTTCGTCGGCTTGGCCCTGGCGTTCTTCATCGCCTTCTGGTCGCGCTTGCTGACGAACCGGGTCTCGGTCTCGCGCGGCACGTACTGCTGCTGGTAGAGGTTGTTGTAGCAGAGCACCGCGGCATACGCGGCATCGCTGGTGAACTCGCCCTGCGTGTCCAGCTCGACGACATGATCGAAGGCCGGCCCACATTGGCTCCACTCTTCCATCTTCCAGAGCAGCTCCGCATAGAAGTACGAAATCTTGTACTTGGTGGGCCAGTCACGCTTGTCGATGTTCGTGAACTCCATCTCCTCCATGTCGGGGAACTCTTTGAGTAGCGTCCGATAGAGCACTGCGGCCTGCGACATGGTCTTCTTGTTCTTGGTGCCGGGAGATGTGTCGGTGCCAATGGCCTCGCGGTGCCAGGAAGTCCCGAGCCAGAGCATGGTCGTCGCCGTTTCCACCTTGCACTGCTCGACCTTGTCCGCGGGCTTTCCACCCTTCTTGAACGTTCGGTAGATGTCGACGAGGCGCTTGAGCTCGACAATCTGAGCATCTTTGGGCTTCGACGAAACCACGGCGCTGGTCACCTTGGTCTGCCAGTCGCAAAGCGAGTTGCTCCTTGGCGAATCGGCCATGAGCTTGTGATAGACCGTTATCGCCTGGGGCCATTGGCCGGTGTCGAAGTAGAGATTGCCCAGATGCTCGAGCATCTCGTGCGCCTGCGCATCGTCCTTCGCGTAACGCCGGAAGAACTCGAGCGCCTTCCCTGGCGAACCGTACCTGGAGTACGGCAGCACCAGGTCCTTGCGGGCCTGGCGGGCTAGATTCTTGGAGTCATTCGCATACTTGCTCGTTCGAGCGAATTCGAGGATGTCCACGAAGCCCTGCAACGATTGCCGGTACCGCTCGCGGTTGTATTCGACCCAGGCCACCTTGTAGAGCGCGTATCCGTACACCGAGTTCTGCTTGGGCGGAAACTCGAGCACTTTGCGGTAAAACTTCCCCGCGGCCTCCATGTCGCTATCGTTGAAGTAGTACTCGGCGAACGACAGATAGGCGTTCGGCACGAAGCGGCTCTTCGGATAGTCCTTGATCAGCCGTCGGTAAACCGAGCGCGCCTTGTCGAATTGGTCGATCTCCTGAAGCGCAAAGGCCAGCGAGAACAGGACCTCATCCATTCGCTTGAATTTCGGATGGTCGCGCACGAGCGTCGCGTAGGTCCGGATGCTGTCTTCGCGCACGGCGTTGAGCTCAGCCGTGGCGGCCTTTTGGCCCTCTCGTGCCTGCTTGCACCGAGCCTTGTCGCGGTCCCGAGTGCACGCTTCGTAGACGGGGTCGTCGAACGACCGCACCTTGGCGTTCTTTGCGATTTGCATCTCGAACTGTGTCTCGGCGAGACGCAGCAGAACTTCGGGCCGTCGCGGGTCGTCCGCGGCGCTGTTCTTGACGAGCCGCTGAAGAATCGCAATCTCCCGCTCGAGCAGGTTCTCCGCCCGCGCGCGCGTCTGCTCGCGGCCGAGGCGCGTGCTCATGTCGATCTGGAGCGACGGTCCGGTGGCCCCCTGCTTCGCCCTCTTCTTCGGCGCGGTCGCCTTCATGCGCGAGACAGGCGCAGTGCCGCCCTCTTTGGCAGCCGACTTCTTGGAACCAGCTGGACACGCGGCGATCTCTCGCTCGGTGCTTTGCGGAATGCACATCGGGGCGGTGCTCATCGGAGCCTGCTCCGCCGCCGCCTCACCCCCCAGGATCATCGCAAGCAACCCGCAAAGGAAGCTCGCCGCGTACTTCGATTTCGTTAGCGCGTGCATAGGTTGGTCACCTGTTGTCGATAAAACCCGAGCTCATCTCGCCACCATTCCCCGTTGAACGGCCAGAGCTGATGTTCTTCGTCCACGTTCACGTCGCCACCTTTCGATTGCTTGGCCAGCGACATCTGTTGTTGGAGCTCCTGGTCGATTTGGCCGCGGCGAAAGGTCGCGATTTCGAGCTCCACCGTGTCGACCTGATTGCTGAGGTCTCGAAGCTCCCGAATCAGCCGCTTGTAGCGGCCGCGCGCCAAGTCGCCCGCCTGATCCACCGCAAACGCTTTCGCGAGTGAAACGTCTTCGAGAATCTTTTCGCCGATGGGCGAGCCCGCGAAGGCTTCGCCGGACTTCCCGAGCCGCGCTTCTTCCTTGTCGAGCAGGGCAACGTACTCGAGATGCTGAAGCACCGTTCGGTCGCTCAACGCGGTCGACACGATCGGGCGGACGCGAGGCGAAAGGTCCGCTTCGTCATTCCGCACCTGCTTCAGGAAATCGAAGAAGTCGGCGTTGTCTTGGTGCTTTGCCAGGACGGAGTCGAGCTCTTGCTTGACGGGGTCGTACAGGTCGTGGAACTTCGCAACTGTGGCTTCGGCGTTGTCGACCTGGCAGTTCACGAAAAAGGTCACCGCCTTCAGCACCAGCGCTTCGGGGTAGAAGGCCTGCTCGAAGTAAGGCGAATACAGCGTATGCACGTTGCCGAGCGCGCGTGAGTACTCATCGGCTAGAAAGAACGCCCAGGACGACTCGAAAAGCGAATCGAGCCAGTACTCGCTCGACTGGTCGATCTTGGTCCAGGACTCGACCGACTGGCCGAGCAGGGTGCCGTCGATTTGGCCGCCCTTTCCCTGATTCGCTGCGGTGTAGTAGACGCGGGCCAGAGAGATCCAGGCCAGGTTTCGCATGCGGTCTTCGTCGACCCCTTCGAAGTCACCGGCATCGATGGCGTCGAGAATCGCGCGAAACGATGCAATCGCCGGACGCGACTTACGCATGCGGATGAACGAAATGCCTTCGAAGAACTTCGCATAGCTGTACTGCGCCGAATTCGCGTCGACTTCCTGGAAGACGTCGATCGCCTGCCGGAACGACGTCTGCGCATACAGGTGACGGCCCATCAAATAGAGAAGCTGGTTGTAGCGGCTCGGGTTCTTGTCCTTGAACTGTCCGAGTGCGCCGATGCCGTAGCGGCCGACCTTCTCGATGATCCCGGACGACTCTGGAAGCTTCGACGCCAAGAGCCCAAGCCACTCGAGCGTGTCTCCAAAGTCGATGTGCGCCGGCCCTTGCGCGCTGATGTCATCGAACACGGTGAGCGCCGACTGGTAGTAGCCCATCTGGTAGAGCGACTGCCCCAAGAGGAACTGCGCCCGCTGCCGGTTGCCGCGGTCGTCCTTGGACTTGCCTGCCGACACCCGTTCAAAACCCATTGCGGCGGTTTCGTACTTCTTGGCTTCGAACGCGCCCATCGCTTCGGCGAGCCGTTTCGACGGCTTGCCCAGCTTGACCGGCGCGCGGCTCTGCCCGGTTTCCTCGAGCCCAAAGCTCATGTCCTGTGCTCCGACGGTCATTGGCATTGCCAGACCGCACACCACCACAGGCACCGCCAAAAAGCGGATCCCCTTCATAATGCGCTCCTTCGCGCGGGACCTTGGTTTTCCAAGTTTCCCCCTGACCCCCAAAATTCGAACGAAACCGACCCCTTCCGGCACGCTCGGGTACCATCATAGAAAGCAGCCGAAGGGGTCGTCAAGGTATAGCGCCATTGAGCTTTTGGTGGGCTGACTGCAATTGATACTGGAATCCTGCGCATGAAGCTGACAAATTCAGGTAGAGGTGGCGGTCTGTGCCCCGTCTCCCCTTTCTGACCCCGGACGGCAGGGGAAGTTTGGGTACGATCTCTTATTGCCGTTATGCTGTGGATGACCGGGGGCTTCTTAGGGGGGCATGATGCGTGGAAGATTGCTTGAATTGAAGGGGTTTGTGACGATCTCGCTGCTGTGTTTGGCGGGCTTGGGCTGCTCGAGCAGCGCCGTAGGCGACCCATGCTCGCCGGAGCAGGTGCCCATTGGCGGGTTCCTGGCCTCGGAGACCTACCTCGAGACGAGCTCGGTTCAGTGCGCAACGCGCGTCTGCCTCGTCCGAGGATTGATGGGTGACCCGAACAACCTCCAAGAAGACGAGTGCCCGCGTGGCGAAGCCACCTGCGTCCCCGAAAGCGAGGTCGAGCGCAAGGTTTACTGCTCGTGCCGCTGCGGCGCGCCCGCCGGAAGCGGCGTGCCCACCTGCGGCTGCCCAAGCGGTTTCATCTGCGACGAAGTTCTCGAGACAGGCGGCGAAGGGCTCCGAGGAAGCTACTGCGTTCGCGACCCGCTCCTCGACGTCGAGTAAAGCCGATCTCGCGCGCCGCGGCGAAGCGCTCGTCGCCTCGTTGCTCGAAGAGCGCGGTTTTGAAATCTGCGGCCGCAACGTGCGTGTCGGCCGATTGGAGCTAGACGTGATCGCTCGGCGAGGCGCACTGATCGTCGTTTGCGAAGTTCGATCCCGCACGAGCGCGCGGCCGGTGTTTCCCGCCGAGACGATCAGCGGGAAGAAGCTCGCCCGCGTGAGGCGCGCAACGGCGATCTGGTTGCGGCAACAAAAACTCGGCCGAGTCCAAGCGCGCATCGACGCCGCAGCGGTACTCTTCGACGGCCCCGCCGGCAAACCCCGAATCGAGTACTACGAAAACGTCTCCTTCCCGTTTCGCCACGTTTGAGCCGTTCACGTTCTCTGCCACTGTCACTGCCGTCGGCTACTCAGCTCCGGGAACCGATTCCGCGACCTGCTTCAAGCGAGCAAGGCCGTCCTCGTAGTCCGCCCCGACCCAGCCGTCCATCATCTTCGCAAAGTACCCGCCCAGCGGCCCGGCCGCGGTTCCGCTCAGACCCCAGGTCACCAGGACGCCGTCACCCGAGGGAACGAACATCCAATCCGCATTCGGCTGTCCCATCTCGCCAAAGTCGAGCTTCATTTCGATTCGCGTCGGGCGTTCGCTGACCGTAATCGTCTGCGTCCCGTCACCCGACTCCTCACTGGTCCAGGTCACCGTCGCACCCACCCCAGCCTCGGGCCCGCTGAACTCGTTCTTGATCGAAGCGTCGCGCGCAATCCATGGCGACCAGGCGCTCCAGCTCTGTAACGAGTTCACCTGATCGAACACGACCTCCGGCGCAGCGTCGATCTCGATCGATCGCTCCACACGAAAATCTTTCGGAAGAAACGCCCCGATCCCCACCACGACGACGACGAGACCAAGAAGAACCAAGACCGTCACTTTGAGAGCCCGCATCACCACCTCCGCCCTGCGACTCTACCGGACCCCAAAAAGATCCCCAAGCACCCAACCCCACGCGAGCCCCTGACTCACACGCCGCCGAGCTCCCGCATCGCATTCCGCCGCGCCTCTGAATCCATATCCATTCAATAGGAGAACGGCTCGGGATGGGCAGCGCAGCGATTGGGTCGAGCCTAGCCGTGGTCCTCTTAAGGAACAGGGGGGGAGTGGGTCCCGATCGTGAGCACGCCCGTCGCGAGCCGTTCTCCGGCTGCACGGTTCACAGGCGCCGGGGTGACGTGTTGCTCCGCGTCCCGGTATTAGTCGACTGTCTTTCGAATGCGATCGATAACCGCGCGAAGCTCCGTGATGTAAGCCGATTGGACGCCGGCCGCTTCCATCTTGATCAAGGTGTCTTCCAGCTGCTCGATCTCTTCGGATCGCTGGTCGCGCAGCGACTCCACCATCTCGGCGAACGAGTGATAGAGCGCTTGCAACTCGTCGCCTTTTCGAATGCCGGTGTTGATCTCCAGGCGGCCCTCGCCCACATGCGCGAAGAGCCGCCTCATGCGGTACGTCGGCCCGACAACGCGGTGGGTGACGATGATTCCGGTGAGCCCGAGCACCAGTGTCAGAATCAGCACACCAACGATGATGGCGTTACGAATCTTTTGGTCCTCCTGTTTGGCAAACCGCTCGAGGTCGTTCGCCGTCTCTGCATCGAGGTCGGGCTGGGCCGCGATCTGCGCGGTCAGCGCTTCGGTCTGGCGTTGCGAGAATCGGTACGCCATCAAGCCGAGCCCGATGGCGACGGACACCGTGACGAGGAGCACCATGCCCGTGTACTTCAGCTGAAAACGCCGATCGAGCAGGTAGTTTCGCATCTTGCGTTGTTTCTTATCGCCCATCGCGTTTCTCACTTCCTACGCCCATCGTTCTTCGCCGGTCAAAGGCTTCCTTTCGATTTCGTCGACTCGAGCAAGCTGGGCAGGCGGCGGAGGGCGCTGATGAAGGCGCCGTGCACCGCCTGCTCGGCGCTGTGTTCGCTGTAACGGCCCGACGCCGTGGCCGCCCCACGCAGCATGCCGCGCATGTCCCGCCCGGGGTACGACAGCACGATGATGGAAACGACGGCCCGCACGCCGCCCCCCGTGGGCTCCAAGGTGACGATGGAGCTTTCCAGGTGATATCCGCTCAGCCGCCGCTGCACGACCTCCCGCTTTGCGTCTGCCGGCGTTAGATCGTCCGGCGCGAGCTCTATTCCGCGGAGGGTCAGCAATTGCTCGGACAGGTAGATCCGTGCATCGAAGAGCATCTGACGAGAAACCCGCTCCGCTTTGGCACCCGGCGTCCCGACCGACACCAAGTACTCGGTCCGGCCCGGCCCTCGCTCTCGCTCACCCACCGCGCTCAGCGCCGCCGCGGCTTCGACCGCCGCGCGTCGCACGGATTTGTTCGCGTCTCGTATCGCCCTTTCGACCACCGGGAGCGATTCTTTCGACTCCAACCGCCGCAAAGACGAGATCGCCGATACGCGTACTGCCGGATGCTTGTCGCGAACCGCACGTTCGAGGGCTTCCAAGGAGCGGCCGGTCGGCTCCAATTGCCCGAGCGACAGTGCGGCCTGCGCGCGCACACGAAAGGCCGGGGAATCGCGAAGCAATCGGACGAGATAGTCGTCACGGCCATTGGCTGTCGCCGTGCTCGTAAAAAGGAGCGAGGCCAGCGCTAGTGCCCGCCACAGATGCCATCGGCCCATGTGCCCCTTCAACAGCTCCCGCCCTTCCCCTACATTTGCAGTATCACAGCTGGGGAAGCGCGACGGCAACCGATTCGTCTGTGCAGCCGCGTTGACTGCCCGGTGTCCGCGTCTCTATATTGCGGCGGTCGCAACGGTCATCCGGGGGCTGATAGAGGTCGCATGGAGTCACTACAACTAGATTTGAATAACCCAACGACGCTCGCGGTGATTGCGGCGGTCGTGGGGTTGATTTTGCTCGGCATCCTCATCGGGTTCGTGCGCGGGCGAAAGAAGTACCGGCTTGCGCAGGAGCCGCAACCAACGC
>JAOTXX010000138.1 GCA_029862185.1 Myxococcales bacterium | reverse complement strand
TAATCGAGCGCAACGAGGAGCTCCGGGTAGCCGCTAGGCGCTCGTTGGATGCGACCGGCCAGCGATGTAAAGAGGGCCTCGACCTGCTCTCGCCATTTGGCATCGTCGGTGAAGTCGTGCAGGCGCAGCAAGTTGAGGGCAGCAACCGAGTTACCGGAAGGGACTGCGCCATCGTTCGCGGGCTTTTCTCGAACCAAAAGCGCTTCCCCTGCGTTGGGGGTCATGAAGTACCCGCCCTCTTGAACGTCGGCGTAACGGGCGTCCTGGATCGTTTGGAGCTGGAGAGCACGCCCGAGCCAGCCTTCGTCTGCAGTTGCTTCGTAGAGGTCGAGGCAAGCCGCGACCATGAACGCATAGTCGTCGAGGAACGCGGTCGATGACTTTTGCCCGCCTTTGTACGTGCGCAACAGCGCTCCGTCGTCGTCGCGCATCTCGCTCAACACGAACCGCGCCGCCTTCGTCCCAAGGGCGGCATAACGCGGCTCGTTGAACGCCCATGCCCCGCGCGCAAAGGCCGAGATCATCAGCCCATTCCAGGCTGCGATCACCTTGTCGTCCCGGATGGGACGCGGCCGCGAGGCGCGCGCCTCGTACAGCACCTGACGCGCTTCGGCCACGACCTCAGCCACACGCTTGGGCGTGACCTCGTACTTGGAGGCCGCCTCGCGATCGGTCATTTTGCGATGAAGGATGTTTCTTCCCTCGAAGTTCCCTCTGGGGGTCACGCCGTACACCGCGCCCACGATCGCCGCTCGCTCCTTCCCAAGGAGCTGCTCGAGCTCATCGGGGGTCCACGTGAAAAACCATCCCTCCTCATCGTGCCCACTTGGCGTGGGGCTATCGGCATCGGTGGCCGAGTAGAAGCCGCCTTCGGGCGATGTCATCTCTTCGGCGACATAGTCGAGAATATCACGCGCGACGCGGCGGTACTCGGGATTGCCCGTGAGTTGCCAAGCGTCGAGGTACACGATGGTGAGCTGAGCGTTGTCGTACAACATCTTTTCGAAGTGCGGGACCAGCCATTGGCGGTCGGTCGAATACCGATGGAATCCACCACCCAGATGATCGTACATGCCCCCAGCGGCCATCTTGTCGAGCGTCATGGTGACGATGTGGAGCGCACCAGGGTCCCCCGTCCTACGCGCGTAACGGAGCAGGATGTCGAGGCGGGCGGGCTGTGGAAACTTCGGCGCTCGCCCGAAACCACCATCGACCGGATCAAACGCGGAGGCGAGTCGCTGGGCGGCTCTCACGATCAAGCGATCGCTTGGCACCCCCGGCCCGGGGAATGTAGTCGTGACTTGAGCTACCCGCTGGCTCAGCTCTTGCGCTTGTTCGACCGCGCGCGTCGGCTCTTGCGCATAGAGGCGCACCATTTCGGTCAGGATGTCGATCAGGCCGGCGCGGCTGCCCCGCATGCCCTTGCGCGGTGGGAAGTACGTTCCACCAAAGAAGGGATCCTTGTCAGGCGTCATGATGATGGTCATCGGCCAGCCGCCCCGGCCGGTCAGAATCTGGACCGCGGTCATGTACACGCTGTCGACGTCGGGCCGTTCTTCGCGGTCGACTTTGATGGCGATGAAGTGGTGGTTCAAGAACGCGGCGATCTCTTCGTCTTCGAACGACTCGCGCTCCATCACGTGGCACCAATGGCAGGTCGAGTAGCCGATCGACAGAAAGACGGGCTTGTTTTCACGTTTGGCGCGCTCGAACGCCTCTTCCGACCATGGATACCAGTTGACCGGGTTGTGCGCGTGCTGAAGCAGGTACGGGCTCGACTCCAAAATGAGTCTATTCGTGAAGCGGGGTGATCCGTCCGTTTCGAGATGGTGAGTTCGAGGGGTGTAGTCCCCCGCCTGCGACTGGAGCGCCGCGTCGAGCTCTCGTTGGAGGTCCTCGTCGACGGCCGCAACGCCGGGAAGTCTTGGGTCGCCTTCGAGCGGAGCTGCCTGCCGGCTTTCAGGATCGGGATCCGCCCCTGGCGTACGCATGCAACCGAACCCACAGAGGCCGATCGACGCGATGATCAGCAAGCATCCATTGCGAGGGCATAATGAGTGGCGCATCGGAACCAAATCCCAGTGAAAACAGCGAGTTATGATGGTCGCAGAGCAGAGCTCGCCAATCGCACTGGCCGAAGAGATGCAAGCATGGCAGGTCCGTGTTACATGCGCTCATCGATTAGGAACTCTAACCGATGGCCCAGACTACCCCTTCCGTTCCACCGCGAGTGTTCGAGCACGCTTCCCGCAAAGATTGGGGTCGCTCCGTGTTGCTCGTGGAGATCCCGGACAAACGCACGTTCCTGTTCGAAGACGGGGCGGAACGAAGCTTCCGACCGGACTACTGGCACAAGATGGAACTCTGCGAAGTTCAGCCGAATGAGGCGGTGCGAGTCGACCGAATTGCCCGTCGAAACCAGGCTCCGGCGCCGGGGTCTGGCCGGAAGTCGAAGGCGCCTCCGAAGAAGCCGGATATCACTTTCGAGCAACAGGTCGCCTATTTCATGAAACTCTACCCGGTCGGCTTCGAGGACGAGGCCTATACCAAGGCCGAGCGTGGGGAGGCAGGCACGAAAGCTGGCGAAAAGCTCAAGGAGGTCGCTCTCGAGCGTGCCGAAGAACACCTGACCCGTAAGGCCATCAACAAAATGGTCGACGGGGGCCTTACCGACGAGCTCCACCAGCTGGCATACGAGTTCTTGGTCGGAACCAAGAGCACCGTACAGAAAGCTGAGGCCACGCGCTTCAAGAACATGCCGGCCGAAACGCGCGCCGGGTTCGCGGAGTCGCTCCGAGAGCTCCTTTATGGCGATCGGCCCTATCCGATTCGGTTCGATTCGTTCGTGGCTGCCCTAGACGTGGAGGGTGGGCCAACGTGGCCACTTGCGACCTTGATTCAAGCGTTGGTCTACCCGGCGGACCACCTTTTCGTGAAGCCGACGTTCATGAAAAAGCAGGCGCTGATTCTGGACATCGATCCGAAGTACGACACGGCGCCAAACGCCACGACCTATGAGCAGTTCGTGAAGACAGCTCAAAAGACGACGGAGCTATTGCAGGAAGCCGGGCAGCGCCCTCGCGACATGTGGGACGTGCACACCTTCATTTGCAAGACGCTCAGCCCTAAAGCGATCAAGGAAGCCACGGGCGGCGAGTAGCAGGACCCCGTGCGGGCGCTGGTTCGAGCCGAGTCGTGGCCCATCGCGGGCGGGTTTCGAATCGCACGCGGAGCTCGGACCACGGCGGAGGTCGTCGTTTTGGAGCTCGAAGCGGAAGGCCAGATCGGTCGAAGCGAGTGCGTGCCTTACGGACGGTACGGCGAGTCCGTACAGTCGGTGCTGCAATCGATCGAGTCGGTCTTCGAGGGTCTCGCCGACCCACCCACCCGGGAAACGATCCACACGACGATGCCGCCCGGGGCCGCTCGCAACGCCGTCGACTGCGCGCTTTGGGACCTCGAAGCCAAGCGCACCAGCCGCGCGGTGTGGGAGCTGATCGGCCTCTCGGGCGAGCCCTCCGCCGTTCGCACGATGCGAACCGTGAGCGTCGACTCGCCAGAAGCAATGGGGGAAGCGGCCGCCAAGCTCGCCCACGCGACGATGCTGAAGGTCAAGGTCGATGGGGGCCCCGACCTCGAGCGGATCGTTGCCGTACGCGAAGCGGCGCCACGGTGCGCGTTGGTGATCGACGCCAATGAGTCCTGGACCGAGCAACAACTCACCGCATGGCTGCCCGAGCTCGAGGCGATCGGGGTGACTGTATTGGAACAGCCGCTTCCCGCGGGAAAGGACGGGGCGTTGTCGACGATGCGGGGTGTCGTTCCCCTCTGCGCAGACGAGTCCTTCCACGACCGGCGCTCCTTTTCAACGGTCGAGGGGCGATACGATATCGTCAACGTCAAGCTCGACAAGACCGGCGGGCTCACCGAAGCTCTTTCGACCGTGCGCGAAGCCGAAGTGCGCGGCGTTGGGGCGATGGTTGGGTGCATGGTCAGCACATCGCTGGCGGTGGCTCCGGCGCTTCTGCTCGCTGCACAGGCTGAGTACGTCGACCTCGACGCACCGCTATTGCTGGCGCGGGACCGAGAAGGCGCAATGCACGAGAGCGAGACGAGCCTTCTTCGCGCCTCAGCCGCGATCTGGGGAGGCGCCTAAGAACGAAACTGCGCGCTCGATCGCTGCCGGATGATTCATCACGAAGGTGTGAATCGACGGCACCACGTGGTGTTCAGCCATCCCCGCGAGCTTGGTCTCCTCGACCGTGACGAGTCCATCGGTTCGGCTGTTGCCTACTCGTCCTGCGAAGATCGAAGTCGGCACGTCAGGCACGGGCAGGCTGGTGGCAATACCCTCGACGAGCTGAACGAACGATGGCCCCATGACCGCGCGCAATACCGGGGTGTCGAGGGAGCGCGCGAGGGCGGCTCCTTGATTCGGTGGCGCCAACATCAAGATCCCGCGAACCGAAGGCCGCCACGAGGCGTCGCGTTCGAGGAGCTGTCGGATGATCAATCCCCCTAGGCTGTGCGTCACGAACGAAAGCCTGATGGGCGTCGGGACGTCATCGAGCAGGGTAGCCACGGTCTCCGCGTGGTCTTGGATGGTCCGACGGGTACTGGGATAATCCAACCGCGCGGTGGTCATCCCGGCACCGGCAAGCGCTTGGTCGATGCGCCGCATCGAGTATCGGGTGCGGCCGAGTCCGTGAAGGAGAACGACCAAATGCTCCGACTCTTTCAGGGCGGGTTGAAGCCGGTCGAGCGCCCGCTCGCAGTCGATCAACGATCCTCGTCGTCGAACCTCCCCGCTCGGATCGAGGAGTCGGCTGACCGGAAGCTCTGAATGCGATTGGATGCGCCAGCCATCACGCCAGCGAACGTCGGCCCAAAGCTGCGTCCCGGCACCCTGGATCATCCGCCCAAGTCTTCTTTGAACCGGTTCCGAATCTTGTCGTCGCTCGGGTAGATCTCCTCAACGTGCTCCGAGTCGACCAACGTGGCGGTCAGTTTCTTGAGCATGTGCTTGACCGAGCGCGCGTCCGAACCAGCGGTGACGAGCTCGATCAGCAAGGCGTCCTTGCGGTCCGGGTGGAGCTCGATCTCACCCTCTTGCATCATATTGTCC
>JAOTXX010000013.1 GCA_029862185.1 Myxococcales bacterium | reverse complement strand
CGGCCAGGTGCCGACGCAGACCGAAGCTCCAGCCACGGCAAGCGCCTTTGCAATTGCAAAGCCAAAGCCACCATCGTCGGCGACACCTGCGACGAACGCTCGCTTCCCCGAAAGATCGATTGGCAACATGCGCGGAACCTTATCGCCAGTCCCGACAAACCGCTACACTCCGCGCCATGGAGCAGAAGGACCAGGGGGTTGCGTACGACCGAGTGGCTGACGAGTACTTCGCCGACCGTGGTTTGCGGCGCTATGCCGGCGTCTGGTCTCTCTGGGCGCTCGGCGTCGGTGCGGTGATTTCCGGGGACTTCTTCGGGTGGAATTTCGGCCTGGCATCGGGTGGTTTCGGCGGTCTCCTGATCGCTACCCTCATCATCACGGTCATGTATGCGGGCCTCTGCTTCAGCATCGCGGAGATGGCTGCTGCCCTTCCCCACACGGGCGGCGCCTACTCGTTTGCCCGCTCGGCGATGGGCCCCTGGGGCGCGTACATCACCGGCCTGGCCGAGAACATGGAGTACATCCTGACGCCTGCGGTGATCGTCGTCGGCATCGGTGGTTACCTCGGCGCGATTTTTGGCACCGCGCAAAGCATGGAGCCCGTCTGGTGGCTTGCGGCGTACGCAGCGTTCGTCGGCCTCAACGTCGCCGGGGTCGAGACGACGTTCCGATTCACCGTCTTGATCACGGCGTTGGCGCTCGGGATTCTCGTCGTGTTTTGGGTCGCGGCGATTCCCCACTTCGACCTCGACTGGGCGCTCAACATCGAGCCCAGAGCTGGTCAGAGCCGCTGGCTTCCGTACGGCGGCGCCGGCGTTCTCTCCGCCCTGCCGTTCGCGATTTGGTTCTTTCTCGCCATCGAGCAGCTGCCTCTTGCGGCCGAAGAAGCGCACGCGCCGGCTCGCGACCTACCCCGCGGCTTGCTGTACGGCCTTCTTACTTTGACTGTAGCCGCGTTTCTCACGCTGTTTCTGAACGCGGGCATCGCTCCCGGCTCCGCCCAACTGGGCTCTTCTGCCGAGCCGCTCTTCGAGGGTTTCCAGACGATCTTCGGCGCGGGCCTCGAGGCAAAGGTTCTCGCTCTGGTCGCCGTGACCGGCCTGATCGCGAGCTTTCACAGCATCATCTTCGCCTACGGCCGGCAGATTTTTTCGCTTTCGCGTGCAGGTTACTTCCCGCGATGGCTCTCCCGCACACACCCACGTCGCAAGACGCCCCACATCGCGCTCTTGGTCGGCGCCTTGCTCGGCTATATGGTCGCGTACGGCATCCACGCGCTGGGCCCCGAACATCCGGTCGGCGCCGTGCTGCTCAACATGGCGGTGTTCGGCGCAGTGATCGCCTATGCGCTTCAGATGGTTTCGTACATCCTGTTGCGGGTTCGCCTGCCCGACATCGAGCGCCCTTACAAAAGCCCACTCGGAGTCCCGGGCGCGGTCGTGGCGCTGCTGATTGCGCTGGTGACCCTGGTCGCGCTCTTCGTGACCGACCCGATCTATCAAAAGGTGGTCATTGCCGCAGCGGTTTGGTACGGCCTGGGCCTTCTCTGGTTCGCAGTCTACGCGCGGCGGAGGCTCGTGTTGGCACCCGAAGAGTCTTTCGCGCTTTCAGCGCACGATTCTCGGGACGAGCCTTAGCCAACGTGCCAAGCTCCGGCCATGCAGGTTCTGCTGGTGCGGCATGCGGCTGCCGTCGACACGGGGTCCGCACGGACCGATTACGAGCGTTGGCTGACCGACGGCGGCCGACGGACCATGACCAAGGTCGGCGAAGCGCTCACGAGAATGGACCTGCGATATTCCCGCATCTACACGAGCCCGCTCGTGCGCGCGGTCCAGACCGCCGAGATTCTTGCCGCCACCCAGCCCGGGTTCGACGGTCCGCTCGAGGTCCTGAGCGCCCTTTCGACCGAGGAAGGAAGCGCCGCACAGGCACTGGCACCGCTCGATCATGCGGCGGACGACGAGCTCATCGTCATGGTCACCCACATGCCCAAGGTGGGCGTACTCGCGGCGCATCTCGGCCAGCTCGCCACGGCTCCTTCGTTTCGCACAGGCGCTGTCTGCCAGCTGAGGTTCGAAGGCGGCAAAGGCCGCTTCGAATGGATGCTGGAGCCGGACACATGCGAGCTCCGGCAGGCTTGACGCCCTCTTCGCTCCGAGGCGCCTAGACGGTGCAGACCTGATTGCGGCCGCGGTTCTTGGCTTCGTAAAGCGCCTTGTCCCCTTGGACGAACAAGTCCGGCGCGGTCGACGCATGGTCGGGGAAGGTCGCCACTCCCAAAGAAGCCGTCACCCGCAGCGGGCCGAGCTCGGTCTGCAGCTCGGTGCCTTCGAGCTCCTCGCGCACACGCTCGGCAAGCAACTGAGCACCCCGCGAGTCGGTTTCCTCGCAGAGGACGCAGAACTCTTCCCCGCCAAATCGGGCCACGATGTCGGTTTCCCGCTTCACGCGGCGGAGGACCTGGCCGAGCGCCTGAAGGACACGGTCGCCGGCGGCGTGCCCATAGGTGTCGTTGACCGCCTTGAAATGGTCGAGGTCGGTCACGATCACCGAGAGCTTTCGTCCGAATCGCTGCGCCGCGAGGAGCTTCTGTTCCATCTGGTCGAGAAACGCACGCTTGTTCAAGCAACCGGTGAGCCCGTCGGTCGTCGCCAGCTCTTCGAGCTGGCGGACGAGACGCGCATTCGCCATCGCCACCGCGAGATGGTTGGACAGCGCTTGGAGTGTGGCGCGTACCGGCGCGCCGAACGCTCCCGGCCTCTTCGCCGCGACGATCAAGGTCCCGATCGGTTCCTCTCGAACGACCAAGGGCAAGACCAGGAGCGACTCCATTCCCTTGAGCTTGGCCTTTTTGGTGAAGAGCACCTGTTGCTTCGAATCGAACTCGCCGCGGTACGGCAGGTAGTGCCGGTTCTTGACCACCATGGCGGTGAGCGAAGTGTTGTCGCGAAACCGCAGACCGTGAAAATCGAGTGCGCGCTCCCCTGACGCGCGCCGCACCGTGTGCTTCCGGCCCTCGGGCTGATATTCGGTGATCGCCGCGAAATCGTGTGGCGAGATCTCCTTCGCTGCCGTCAAACCGACTTCCATGACTGCGTCTTGCGTTCGCGCAGTGCTGAGGTCTTGAGAGACGCGGTAGAGGATCTCCTGCTCGACCTTGGAGCGTTCGAGCTGCATGAATACTCGTTCGTTTTCGAACGCTCGGAGGATGTGCGAGGTGCTGTCACGGAGGAGCTCTTCCTCTTCGGGGCTAAACCCGCGGTCGACGACACGGTCGGCGCAGAGCACGGCCCGGAGATGGCCCCGCTCGAGAACCGGAACCGCGATGAAGGATCGCACGGCCGCGGGGCCCCGATAGTAGCAAATCCCGCGATATCCCGTCCGAATCTCCTGAAGGTTGGTGGTCAGCTGGCGTCGGACAGCGGCGCCCACCGCGCCCGCTCCGAGGGAGAACGGGCCGTCCGCAAGGTCGTCGCTCTTCGAGACCAACTCGACGATTCGAAGCTGTTCGGGCTCGTTGGTGGGCATCAGAAGCACACAGGTGTGAAGGTCGAGTGTTCGATGGAGCAGCTGAAGGGCGTGGTAGAGCGCCTGACGAACCTCCTGGACGCTGGTCTGGTAGAGGCGGTCCTCGTCCCGCGCACCACCCGACGAAGGTGCAACCAAACGAAAGAGCCGAGTATCGTCGCGCACCTTTGCCTTTTGGGCTTCGAGCTCGAGCGTAGACTGGCGGCGGACGCGAACGATCTCTGCACGCGTGAACAGGTAGCTGAGCGCGCCGAAACCGGCGGTGAACAACGCATTCAAACCGAGGAGCAGCGGATCGCGAACGTGCTCGCCGAGGAACGCGACGGCGAATCCCAGCAAGAGTGCGAAGGCAACGAGGCCGATGCCGGCTCGGCCTGTTGCGAACGAGGCGACGAGCGCGACGGTGACATAGATCAACGGATAGAGGTCGCTACCGACGCCACCGCGAAGCTGAATCAGCGCCTGGACGCCGACGATCAGAAAGGCGCCGAGCTCGAATGCAGACTTCGCGTCGGTACCGAGCCGATGCGCGTTGCGCGCGCGGGAACCGAAGAGCGCCGCCCAGCAGGCGAGCCAGACCAGGTGCCCCCACCCAAGGTCTCGGCTTCCGGGAACGAAGAAGCCCGCGAGCAAAAAGGCGGCGAGCAGGAACGCAGCGGCCAATCCCCATGTCGACCGCGCCGTGCGCCTGACGCGAAGCGCTGCCTGAACCAGGGCCGTCATATCAGAGCGGTGTTACGCTCCGACCCATCCGTTCAGCAAGAAATCCGCGGGAGTGTGGGCTTTGCGCCCACCTAGGGGCGCGGGAACTGAAAGACGAACTCCTCTGCCCGGACCATCCCCAACTCGTCCCTCGCAATGCGCTCGACGTAGTTGGGGTCGCTGCGGAGGGCGTCGATCTCGCCCTTGAGCGTGGCGATCTCGCGGATCAGCTCCTCGTTGGACTCTCGAAGCTCCTGAAGCTCCGCGCTGAGGTGCCGGTAGCGGGGCAGGCCCTGCTCATCGAGGACGAGCGTGGGAACGGTCATCACGGCCATGACCATCAGGGCAAACGGAAGAAGCGCTGCGCTCGGTCTCACGGCCTGAAACTGCCGCAATGCGGGTCCGATGGCAATTTTCCGCCCACTTTCGCGGGCTTGACAGAACCCGTGCAGCTTCTACTTTCATTAAAGCGTGACAGTGACCTTGGACGAGCGGCATCGTCGAATCCTGTTCGCGGTCGTCACCGAGCACATCGCCTCGGGGAAGGCCGTGGGCTCGAGGTGCATCGCGAAGCGTTACGCGATCAAGCTGTCGCCGGCGACCATTCGGAACGTTCTGTCCGATCTGGAGGACGCGGAGCTCCTGCATCAGCCGCACACGAGTGCGGGCCGCGTCCCGACCGATGCGGGTTTCCGATGCTTCGTCGATGCGATAGCCACGGCTGGACAGATCTCGGACGCCCACCGGACCGCGTTGCTACGGCGCCTTCAAGACTTGGAGCCGGGCGCCGACGCCGTGCGGGAAACGGGCCAACTGCTGAGCCGGCTCACCGGGACCGCGACGATCATCGCGCAGCCGACGGTCGTGGAAGCGGCCCTCGATCAGTTGCGGTTCATGCGACTCTCTGGAGGGCGGACGCTCGCCGTCTTGGTTACGCGAAGCGGTGTGGTCGAAAACCGAGTGGTCGTCACCGAGGTCGCGGTGGACGACCACAGCCTCGAACGCGTGAACAACTACCTTGCGGAGCTGGTCGGCGGCCGGACGCTCGCGGCGGTCCGAGACCTGCTCGCAGTTCGACTGGCAACCGAAGAAGGCCAGTATCACGTCCTCCGAAATCAGGCCCAACAGATGGTCGAGGCCACGGTCGACGGCCCGATGGAACGAGCGCGCGTCGTCATCGAAGGGCAGGGCGCCCTTTTCGATCGACCCGAGTTCGGTGATGTGGAGAAGATTCGCCGATACCTCAACGCTTTCGAAGAGAAGCAGAAGCTCCTGCAGCTGCTCGAGCAGACCTTGTTGACCGATGGTGTTCAAGTCTTCATCGGCTCAGAGGCGGCGCTCGACGACGTGGACGACATCAGCGTGATTTCGAGCCCATATCGCCGGGATGGGGCCCGGGTCGGCTCCTTTGGAATCGTGGGTCCGACGCGCATGGACTACAAGAAGTACGTACCCTTGGTAGGCTTTGCCGCCGATGTGCTAAGCGACGTCCTCGACGGACGGCTGCCTGGCAGATCCAAGGGTTCCTAGAGAAAGACGGTCAGGGACAATGAGTGAACACGTGGGGGACGAGCCGGAAGACGAACAGGCCAGCGGCGCAGGTGAAGACGACGAGGTCATCTTTCCAGACGGCGTGGATGGCGACGAGGCCAAATCGGAGCCGAGCGATCTCGAAAAGGCTCACGCCGAACGCGATCGCATGCGCGATCAACTCCTGCGCATTGCCGCCGACTTCGACAATTTCCGGAAGCGATCGCGCAAGGAAATTGAAGAGGTTCGCCGACGAACGATCGAGGACACGCTCCGCGAGGTCTTGCCGATCGTCGACAATCTGGAGCGCGCGGCGGACGCCGTGGACGGTGCCACCGAGGTGTCCGCAGTTTCGGACGGGGTGCGCATGGTCCTGCGCGGCTTCGACGAAGTCGCCAACCGCCTCGGCCTCAAGCGAGTTCCCACCGTCGGCAATCAGTTCGACCCGACGTGCCACGACGCCATGCAGCAAGAAGAAACCAGCGAGCATGCGCCAGGCACCATCGTCTCGGAGGTCGTTCCGGGCTATTTCCTAGGGGAGCGACTATTGCGGCCAGCCATGGTGGTCGTCGCAAGGCCGGTATCGGGCGACGACGGCCAGAGAGGCGACTCGGACGAGGATGGCACCGACACGGATGAATAGTCGCACCTTTGCTGCGTTGAGGCTCCATCTCGGGGTATAAAGGAGAGTAGGGCGAGATGGGGAAGATCATCGGGATCGATCTGGGGACGACGAACTCCTGTGTTGCATTCGTCGACAACGGGGAGCCGCAGGTAATTCCAAACGCCGAAGGCAGCCGTACCACGCCTTCGGTCGTGTCTTTTTCCAAAGACGGCGAGCGCCGGGTCGGTAGCGTGGCGAAGCGCCAAGGCGTGACCAATCCGGAGAGCACCGTCTTTGCCATCAAGCGATTGATGGGATTGCCGTTCGATTCCGAGCCGGCACAGCGACACAAACAAGCGGTGCCGTACGAGGTCGTCGAGAGCGAAGGAGGGGATGCCTGGATCCAGGCACAGGACCATCGGTATTCACCACCTGAAATCTCCGCCATGGTGCTCGAAAAGATGCGGGAGGTCGCAGAGTCGTTCCTCGGAGAGGACGTCGAAGAGGCGATCGTGACTGTCCCCGCATACTTCAACGATGCGCAGCGGTCGGCAACGATTGCTGCAGGCAAGATCGCTGGAATCGAGGTGCGACGCATCATCAACGAGCCCACTGCAGCTGCGCTCGCATACGGCTTCGACCAGAAAGAAGGCAAGCGAGTCGCCGTGTACGATTTGGGCGGTGGGACGTTCGATATCTCGATTCTCGAAATCGCCAATGGTGTCTTCAGCGTGAAGTCGACCTCGGGCGACACCCACCTCGGCGGCGAGGACTTGGACAACGCCTTGGTCGAAGAGCTCACGCAGCGTTTCAAACAGAGCAGCGGGATCGATCTGCACGACGACCGTGTCGCGCTCCAACGTCTGAAGGAGCAGGCCGAAAAGGCCAAGCACGAGCTCTCGTCTTCGCTCGAGACCGAGATCAACCTTCCGTTCATCGCATCCGATGAATCGGGCCCGAAGCATCTCGAAACCAAGCTCAAGCGGAGCGAGCTCGAAATCCTGGTCTCGGAGATCATCGACCGGACGCTCGGGCCCTGCAAACAGGCCTTGGAAGACGCCGGCGTGAAAACAGAAGACATCGACGAAATCCTCCTGGTCGGCGGTCAAACGCGCATGCCGATGGTTCAGTCGAAGGTCGAGGATTTCTTCGGGAAGCCGCCCTACAAGGGGGTGAATCCGGACGAGGTGGTGGCGCTGGGCGCTGCGCTTCAGGGCGCCGCGCTGGTCGGCGAAGTCGAAGAGGTGCTGCTTCTCGACGTCACGCCCCTGAGCCTCGGTGTCGAAACCGGCGGCGGCGTGTTCCACAGGCTGATCCCACGCAACACCACCGTCCCGACGCGGGCCAAGGAGGTGTTCACGACCAGCGTGGACAACCAGTCCTTCGTGCCGATTCACGTCCTGCAGGGCGAACGCGACATGGCCGGGGACAACAAATCCTTGGCCAAGTTCGAGCTAGCGCCAATCGTGCCCGCACCACGAGGTGTTCCGGAGATCGAGGTGACTTTCGACATCGACGCCGATGGCGTGGTCAACGTGAGCGCCAAGGACCTCGGAACCAGCCGTGAGCAGAACATCCGCGTCGTCGCATCGAGCGGACTGACCGAGCAAGACATCGAGCGCATCATCGGAGAGGCCGAGGCCTACAAGACGACCGACCAAAAGCGCCGTGAGCTCGCCGAGCTGCGCAATGCGGCCGAAGCTCTGCTGTACACCAGTGAGCGGGCTGTCGCCGAGTGCCGCGAGCTCGTTCCCGAGGACGTCGTCGCCCAGGTGGAGGCCGATATCGAGGCCTTGCACTTCTCCGTCAACGAGGGCGACGCCATCGCCATCAAGGACGGGCTCGAGACGCTCGAGCTGAGCGCCTATAAGATCGCCGAAGCGATGTACGGCAGTGTCGATATGAGCTCCTCCGGCGATGCTCAGACGGATTCGTGAGCGCCGAGGATAGAGCGTCGGCCACTCGCGCCGAATGGTTGGCGCGAATGCGTTGGGGGGCGCTCGGGATTCAAGCGGCGGCAATACTCATCGCCACCGAGGGTCTCGATGTAACGCTGCCGGTCATTCCGATGTGGTCGCTTGTTGCTGTCGGCGTCGTTTCGAACCTCTGGTTGGCGTCGCGCAAGGCGGATGCCGGTCACCTCGCTGCGTTTCTCGTTTTCGACGTCGCGCTTCTCTCCGGTCTGCTCTACCTCTCGGGAGGCCCGACCAACCCGTTCAGCATCATCTATGTCGTCTACATCGCGATGTCTGCTGTGATGCTTGCGCCAAAGTGGACCTGGACGATCGCCGGACTCTCGATTGTGTCGTTCGCCACCTTGTTCGTCGTTCACGTGCCGAGCGAGCACCTAGGCCATGCGGGGCACGGCGAGGGGTTCCAAACGCACCTGTACGGCATGTTCATCGCCTTGGTTCTCGCGGTAGCGCTGATCACGTACTTCGTGAGCCAGCTGTCCGTCGAGCTGCGAAGGCGCGAGCGCGCGCTTGCCGAGGCCGAAGAACGGACGCATCGCTGGGGAAAGCTGGCCTCGATCGCGACTTTGGCCGCCGGTGCGGCACACGAGCTTGGAACCCCGCTCGGCACCATCGCGGTCGCCGCCAAAGAGATGGAGCGGCAGGCGCGGGCCATTCCAGGCGCGGAAGCGCTCATTGAGGATGCAGAGCTGATCCGCGAAGAGCTCGAGCGGTGCCGCCTGGTGCTCGACCGAATGGCTGCGGCAGGCGGCGAGCACGTGGGCGAGGCGCTGAGCTCCGTGTCGGTCGAGGCGATGTTCGACGAGGTGCGCGCACGACTGAGCCCGGAGCAGGCGAAACGCTGGGGCACGTCGACCGAGGTCGAAACGATCGAAGCGCCGGGGACCGCGCTGGTGCAGATGGTCGAGAACATCGCACGCAATGGCTTCGATGCCTGCGACGCGGGGCGTGTCGCGCTCCATGTCCGCCACATCGATCGGGCCGTCGAGCTTTGCTTCGTCGACGAAGGTCACGGGATGGACGAGCAAGCGATGAGACGCGCCACCGAGCCCTTCTTCACCACGAAGAACACGGCCGACCGGATGGGTCTGGGCTTGTTCCTGGCGCGGACGCTCGTAGACTCGCTCGGAGGCCGGCTTGCCATCGCGTCGGCCAGCGACCGGGGCACGACGATTCGCGTCGTACTTCCTCAAGGCTCATGACCGACGCACGAGACGACGCCAGCCCAAAACCATCGGTCCTTCTGGTCGATGACGACGAGCGGCTCCGATCGCGAATGGCTCGCGCCTTCGAGCAGCGCGGCTACGAAGCACAGCAAGCCGATGGCTACGATGGCGCTGTCGCAGTCGCCGAGTCGGAAAGCACCGAGTACGCCGTCGTCGATCTTCGAATGCCGGGGAAGTCTGGCTTGGAGCTGGTTCGCGAGCTTCACCGGATCGATCGGGCTACCAAAATCGTAGTGCTGACCGGCTACGGGAGCATCGCTACTGCGCTCGAGGCGGTTCGGCTCGGCGCGACGCACTACCTGACCAAACCAGCCGATGTCGACGAGGTGATCGCCGCGTTTGGGCGGAGCGACGCCCCGACGGACCACGAAGCCACGCCTGCCGAAAGCGAGGCCCCCGAAACGCCGTCCCTGGCGAGGGTCGAGTGGGAGCACATCCAGCGAGTGCTGACCGACTGCGGGGGCAACATCACCAAGGCTTCGGAAAGACTGGGCATTCACCGGCGGTCCCTTCAGCGGAAGCTTTCGAAATTCCCGACGCCCCGCTGAGCGGCTGCGACGATTTGCCGCATACAAGCCAGGTCCCTCCGTCCCTAAGCTGCGGGCGGTGAAGGTTTGTTGGGTGATCGCGGCGCTGCTCGCGCCGTTTTCAATTGCGGCGGGGGCTTCTGCGTGCGGAACCTGCGGCGTCGGCGATCCGACCCTGACCATCGTGGGCTTTGCGCAACCGAAAAGTCAGCGGGTGCGAGCCTCGGGGACCGTTCGCCATCGAAACGATCGAATCGGGCAAGCCCAGGTCGATGAGCTCCGGCTTGCGGAGCAGCGCATGGAGCTTGCAGGCGCATACTCGCCAACCGACCGATGGACGCTGTCTCTGATGATGCCGCTGGTGCACCGACTGGTGAGCGCGGTCAATCTCGCGGAAGCCGACATCTGGGCTCCGGGAGATTTGGAGTTTCGGGCGCGGGCTGTCGTGTGGCGCGACCGCAAGTTCGCGCCTCGGCATTTGGTGAGCCTGATCGGCGGCCTCGAGTTTCCGACCAGCTCGATCGAGCGCGACGCGGAAGGCGTCCCGCTTCCGTTGGAATTTCAGGCGGGCACGGGCTCCTGGGATCCGATTGCGGGCGCTTCGTACACGATGTTTTCCGACCCTTGGTCGGTCTACGTCTCGTCAATCGGGATCTTTCCAACCAAGGGGACTGCGGATACGAAGGTCGGCACGAGCTTGAGGCAAACCGTGCTTGGCCAGTTTCAGCCCTGGCGCTTTCTCGCCTTTCAGCTGGGAGCCGAGTTTCGAATCGATCAGCCGGGCTACGTCGCTGGCGTTCGCGACCCGAATACCGGCGGACACATCACCTACGGAACGTTTGGCTTGGTCGGATTGCCGCACGACAAGGTTCTGCTGCATTTCACCGCGGCCGTGCCGATGATTCAGCGGCTGGACGGAAGCCACGTAGAAGGTCTCGCGCTCACGGCAGGGCTGGTCTATGAGATTTAGTCTCCTGATCGCAGCCATGCTCCTCAGCATGGCACTGCTGCCAAACTGCATGCGGGTGTCCGACGGCATCGAGGTCGACGTGGCCTACAAGCCTGCCGCGATGCCGGCTGCGGTCCGCACCGACCTAGGCTACCGGGTAAGGCTCGAGCGGGCGATGATCGCGATTGGCAGGGTCGAGCTGATCCGTTGCGACAATTTTGTCCTGGATCTCTGGAATTTTGTCACGGCTGCGAGGGCGAAAGCCCACGAGTTTTCGTCGCCGACGAGTCTAGGCGTCCCGCTGGTGATCGATCTCATGGAAAGCGCCGGAGTTCCGCTCTTTGCCGGAACCCTGCGCCCGCCTCCAGGGCGCTACTGCGGGATTCGCGTCATCGGGATGCCCGCTGACCAGGATGCGGAGGGATTGACCGACGAAAACCTGGACATGACGCGGAACAGCGTCGTCGTCGCGGGACGCGTCGAGGACGAGGCGGGCGAGGACCAAACGGCTCTCCTCGCCCAGATTTGGGAGATCCTTGCTTGCGAGATGCGGTTCGACCGCCCGCTGGTGTTCGACGGACCGGTCGTCGAGAGCGTCTCCATCCGAATCGACCACACGAAGTGGTTCGATGGCATCGATTTTGCGCTGCAGAACTCAACCGCAGTGCAACAACGGATAATCGAGAACGTACGGTCGTCGTTGCAGGCTGTCCTTCCGAATGTGGAGGACGGGCTCTAGAGGCCGCGGAGCAGGAAATGAAGAGACTAGGGGCACTGATGGCGCTTTGCGCCGTGGGTTTGGGATGCGGAGACGACTCGAACAGCTCGAGCACGAGGCAGCAGGTCGAGATCAGCTATGCCGCCGTCGTGGGCGACCAACCGTTTGTCTGTGGCAATCGGTACGACAACCTCGGCGCGAACGACACGTCGCTTGTACTGAGTGACTTCCGCTTCTACGTGCAAAACGTCGACATGAAGAACGCGGCCGGTGCGTGGATTCCCGTGGAGCTCGATGAGAACGAGTTCCAGACCACGGGCGTCGCTTTGCTCGACTTTGAGGACTGCGCCTCGATGGGCAATGAGGACCTCAATGGCCTGGTGACGGGTTCGTTGCCGGCGGGGGAGTACGACGGCCTTCGCTTCACGATGGGGGTGCCCTTCGAAATGAACCACGTGAACCATTCCACCGCGCCGAGCCCATTGAACCTCACTTCACTTTTCTGGAACTGGCAGGGTGGCTACAAGTTCCTCCGAATCGATTCGGGGCAGTTCAGCGAAACCGACTGGCGCATGCACCTCGGCAGCACCGGCTGTGTAGGCGACGCGATGGCTGGCGGTGTAACAGAATGCGCTAATGGCAACCGTGTCACGGTCGAGTTCGCTTCATTCGATCCAAGCGTGAATACGGTCGTTGCGGATTACGAGGCCCTCGTCGAAGGCGCAGCCCTAGACCAAAACGAAGCGGCCGATGCGGGCTGCATGGCGAAACCTGCCGACACGGATTGCGGACCCCTGTTCGCCAACCTAGGGCTGCCCTTTGGTGGGACCCCCGCCGGCACACAGCAATTTTTCTCCGCCGAGTGAGCTTCTTGCTCGGCCCCACGGTACGACTCCGTCACACCCGAACATGAAACACCTCCCTCACACCCTTATCTTGTTGCCATTGCTCTTCGGGGCCGGATGCGGTGACAGCGACACCGCGTCCGGGGCATGGGTCTGGAACCTTCCGGACACCGTGCCTCCGCCGCGCGTTCCCGAGGACAACCCGATGTCTGAGGCAAAGGTCGAGCTTGGTCGCTTTCTGTTCTACGACACGAAGCTCTCCGCGAACCAAACCCAGAGCTGCGGAAGCTGTCATCGTCAAGAGCTGGCGTTCACTGACGGGCTGGCCCAGGCCGAAGGCTCGACGGGTGAGATTCATCCCCGAAGCTCGATGAGCGTGGCCAATTCCGGTTACGCGGCGTCCCTGACCTGGGCAAACCCGGCCGTCGTTCGCCTCGAAGAGCAAGCGCTGGTGCCGATGTTCGGTGAGGACCCGGTCGAGCTCGGGATGGCCAACATGGAAGATGAGCTTCTCCGCCGGATACGCGAGGACGAGCGATATCCAGACATGTTTGCCGAGGCTTTCCCGAAAGAGGCCGACCCGATCAGCTTGGACAGCATCACCAAATCGATCGCTTCGTTTCAGCGGGCGCTGACCAGCTTCAACTCGAAGCACGACCGAGGGTCGAGCGCGCTGACCTTGTCCGAACAACGCGGCAAGGCACTGTTTTTCGGCGGCACCAATGAGGCGGGCGTGCCCGATGCCTTGGAATGCTTCCACTGTCACGGGGGCTTCCTGCTCTCCCAGGCGGTCGATCACGACGGCAGCGAATTCAATCAACAGACGTTTATCAACAACGGCCTGTACAAGCTCGACTCGGACGGGAGCTACCCGGACGGCAATCAGGGGCTCTTCGACATCACGAACGACCCGGCCGACAAGGGAAAATTCAAGCCGCCCAGCCTTCGCAACATCGCGGTTACCGCCCCCTACATGCACGATGGCTCAATCGCCACGCTCGAAGAGGTGGTTGATCACTACGCGCGCGGCGGCCGCGAGATCGAAAGCGGGCCCAACGCCGGCGATGGCTTCGACAACCCCAACAAGAGCAGCTTCCTGAACGGTTTCGAGATTACCGAACAAGAAAAGCAAGACCTCATTGCTTTCCTTCGCACGCTGACCGACGAGGACCTGTTGACCAACCCGGCGCTCAGCGACCCGTTCGCGCAATGATCTAGATCAGCAGTCGGGGCTCGCGTTCGAGTGTCACGCCGAAGCGATCGAGCACACGTGCGCGTATCTCGTCGGCAAAGGCGAGCAGCTCGGCGGTCGTGCCACCGCCATGGTGGACGAGCGCCAGGGCATGCTTGCTCGACACGCCGATCGCTCCGCGCCGGGTGCCCTTCGCGAACCCGGCTTTTTCGATGAGCCATCCAGCCGCGAGCTTCACCTGGGCACCTTCGGTCGGGTAGCGCGGGACTTCGTTCGCAACGCTCACGAGCTTCTCGTTGACCGCCTGCTCGGCCAGGCGGTCTGCATCCGCGGGGGCAACGACCGGATTGAGGAAAAAGGAACCGGCGCTTCGGCGGTTCGGATCGTCGGGTTCGATCAGCATCGACTTCCGGCGGCGAAGGGTCCGAACGGTACTCCGGATCTCGGCAAGCGTGGCGTCGGGCACGATGTTCTTTTCGAGCTCGGCGTAGCGAACCGCTCCCGGGCCGTTCGGGCGCAGGGCAAAGTCGACTGAAGATACGACGAAGCGATCTGGATCCCGTTTGAACACGCTGTCGCGATACCCGAAGCCGCAGTCTTCCGGGACGAGCTCGTCGAACGCGAAGGTGTCGCGGCGCAGCACACGGACCCGCGCAATCACCTCGGCGACTTCCACACCGTACGCTCCGACATTCTGGATTGGCGTCGCACCGGTGGACCCGGGTATCCCCGAGAGGCATTCGAGCCCTGCCCAGCCGCGGGCGACCGCGCCATCCACGACCTTCTCCCAAGCGACTCCGGCCCCGGCGCTCACCGTCCCGCCCCTACGAAAATCGAGCTCGGCGAGCGCCATTTGAATGACCAGCCCTTCGTAGCCCTCATCGGGCACGATGAGGTTGGAACCGCCAGCCAAGATCGCCGCCGGCACTTGTTTGTTGGCCGCCCAACGAAGCGCGTCGACGAGAGTCGTTTCACGGGTGACGCGAACGAAATACTTCGCGGGCCCACCGAGCTCCAAGCTGGTGAGCGGAGCCAGCAAAACGTCGCGTTCAATCTCGAGCGTCGTCATCCAATCGTCATCTAATCGTTCTCTAGGCCGCTGAGATTCTTTTCAGGCCAGCCATGTACGGGCGCAACGCTTCAGGAATGAGCACGCTGCCGTCGGCTTGTTGATTCTGCTCTAGAATCGCGACGAGCGTCCGGCCGATCGCAAGGCCCGACCCGTTCAGTGTGTGTAGGAAGCGCGGCTTGGCCTTTTCTTCCGGCCGGAATCGGGCCTGCATTCGCCGCGCCTGGAAGTCTCCAAACCAAGAACAGCTCGAAATCTCTCGGTAGTTGTTCTGCGCCGGCAGCCAGACTTCCAGATCGTAAGACTTCTGCGCCGCAAACCCCATGTCTCCGGCGCAGAGCTGCACGACGCGATGGTGCAGGCCGAGCTTCTGCAGGATCGATTCGGCGTGATGGGTGAGCGCTTCGAGCTCCGCCTCGCCTTGTTCAGGATGACAAAACCGGACGAGCTCGACTTTGTCGAACTGATGAACCCGAATCATGCCGCGCGTGTCTTTGCCGTAGCTCCCCGCCTCGCTTCGAAAGCAGGCGGTGTATCCGGTGTAAGCGACCGGCAAGTCAGCTCCACGAAGAATCTCTCCTGCGTGGAGATTGGTGATTGGAACTTCGGCGGTCGGCACGAGATACAAGTCGTGCCCCTGTGCCTCGGCCTGCGCTTCCCATTCTTCGTCTTTTGCCATGCGGAACGCGTCTTTAGCGAACTTTGGTAGCTGGCCGGTGCCGCGCATGGCGCTGTCTTTGACGAGCACCGGCGGCCAGACTTCTTCGTATCCATGTTCGGTGCCGTGAACGTCGAGCATGAACTGCATCAAGGCTCGGTTGAGGCGAGCGCCGAGACCCTTGAGAACGACGAAACGCGAGCCGCTGATCTTGGCGGCACGCTCGAAGTCTAGGATGTCGAGCTTGGTGCCGATCTCGACGTGATCCACGACTTCGAAGTCGAAGGCCGGCCTGTCACCCCAAACCCGGAGCTCGACGTTTTCGTCTTCAATGAGGCCGTCAGGAGTGCTGGGATGAGGAAGGTTCGGAAGGTTGAGCAAGATCGATTCGAGCTCGGCCTCGACTTCGCCTTGCCGCGACTCGCGCCGCTTGATTTGGTCACCCAGGCTACGGAGCTGCTCGCGCTTCGTTTGAAACTCGTCGGACTTCTTGTCGGCGACCTTTGCCATCGCCTGGCTTGCTTCGTTTCGCTCTTGTCGCAGCGCCTCGACCTCGGTGATGACCGATCGCCGCTCTTCGGCGAGGGACGCGAGTCGATCCAGCAGCTCTGCGTCGGCGAAACCGCGGCGCGTCAGGGCCGCCTTCACCTCCGGCAGATTCTCGCTCACATGGCGCAGGTCGAGCATGGAAGCGGGTCTACAACAGGAGGCCCGTGAGCACCAGTCGCGTACTTCTTGGCCAGGCGGGGAAAAGCACCTAAGTTTGAGCCGTGAGCGAGACGGGCAAGCTCGGCCGGTTGGGGGTGATCGGCGACGTCCACTGCGAGGCTGAAACGTTAGAGCGCGCGCTCGATGCCCTCGACTCGATGAACGTCGAGGCGGTTCTCTGCGTCGGTGATTTGGTCGATGGTCACGGCGATGCGGATACGACCCTCGGCTTGCTGGAGGCGCGAGGTGTCCAATGCGTCGCTGGCAACCACGAACGCTGGCTTCTGTCGGGCGAGCAGCGGTCTCTCGAGAACGCCACCCTCGTGATCAGCGACGCATCACGCGCGTTCATCGAAGCGCTTCCGCGAACGCGCCGATACTCTACCCAGGCGGGAGAGGCGCTGCTCTGCCACGGCGTCGGCGAAGACGATGAAGCCTGGCTTCTGCCCGATACCCGCGGCTACGCCCTCCAAGACATGCCAACGCTTCGGGAGCTGATGCTGGACGACGAGATTCAGTTCATGATCGGCGGTCACACCCACCACAGAATGGTCCGCGTGTTTCCCGGGCTCACAGTGGTCAATGCCGGAACGATTCACCGCAAGGATGAGCAGTCGTTCGTGGTTCTGGATTTCGCCGCGATGCGCATGTCGGCCTATTCGGCGGCCGTGGCGACGACCGGTGAGCTCATCGAAGAGCTCGAGCTCCCCGTACCAGCACCCTTTGAGTAGAGCTGCGCCCCGCTGGTCCTAGCGGGCTTGACGCCAAAGCTCCGCCAGCGACGGCATCGTTCCGGTCAGCAGGAACCCGACTCGAAACAGCCGCGCCCCCACGCGAATCGACAGCCACGTCGAGATCAACAAGACCAGCATCGAGCCAAGCACCTCCCACCAGGCGATGCCCGAGGCGTCGACCGAAAGGCGGATGATTACGGTTAACGGCGATGTGAACGGAATCCAAGTCATCGCTTGGCCGAGGATGCCATGGGGATCCTCGAGAAGGATCACGAGAACCATCAGCGGAAGAATCGCGAGCATTGCCCAGCCCAGGGTGAGCTTCTGACTTTCGGCTGAGTTCGCGCCGAGCGCAGCGGTCGCAAGCATCAGGCTTCCGAGGAAGAGGTAGCCCAAGACGAACAAGATCGGGGCGACCGCCAACGCTCCCCAGGGAATCGACACGAACGCCGCAAGCGCAGCCGACGCCGTGATCGCTACGAAGACGACCATCGTCGACCAGACCGCGAATTGGATGAGACCCGCCGTGCCGAGACCAAAGAGCTTACCCGCCAGAATTTCCTCCGGCGTCACCGAAGAGAGCAGAACTTCGACGATCTTGCTCTCCTTGTCAGTCGAAACGGTCTGCACGAGATACCCCGAAGCACTCAGCAGCGCCGTGAGCAAGAGAACTCCCAAGAACAGGGGAATCGTCGTGCGGACGAGGAGGTCGAGGGTCTCGTCGAGGTCAACCACCTCTTCGCCCCCAGGGCCGAGCCGGCTGCGCACGAAGTAGGCCGGCGAGAGCACGCGCTGATGCAGGTCGCCTTCGAGGCGTCCTTCGATGAGCGACTTTCGGAGGAGCTTTCGAAGCACTGGCTCGATCGAGGTCCCCCGCATGCTCAAGAGCGGGGTCTTCTCCGACTCGATGGCACGCACCTTCCCAGTCGCGAGGTAGTCATGTTCGATGATGTACAGCGCACGCAGGGCGCCCGAATCGAGATCCTTGCGGGCTGCGTCGCGATTGTCGTAGAGCAGCACCTCGTCGGCCTTCTCGTTCGCCTTCCAGCGCAGCTCGCCGTTCTGCTCGACGAACGACGAACGATCGATGACCTTGGCTTCATCGACCAAACCGAACTGCGAGCTCTCCGCCGCGCGCTGCGAAAGAAAGTAGGTTTGCACGCCGAGAACGGTGCCCGAAACCGCAGCGAGGAAAAGAGGTAGACCAAAGGTCGCCAGCAAGTACGACCAGCGCTTGACGACCGACAGAAACTCGAATCGCGCGACGGCGGCAATCCGGTGGACGCGCATACCTCAGCTACCTCCGTTCACCAGATGGACGAAAATCTCATCCATGCGAGCCACCAATGGTTCGTAGCGATCAACCAAGACGCCGTTTCGGACGAGCTCGTTCAAGTATCCCGCAGGAGTGGCGCTCGCCGGCAACTCCACACGCCAGCACCCTGCCGTGCGCTGCGTGGCCTCCAGGCCGAGTGAGACGAGGTCCATCGTCGTCCAGATCATCACCTCGTGAGGTGAGTAGCGCCGGCGAATCTCGTCGAGCTGGCCGTACACCACCAGGGCTCCACGATGGATGAGGGCGACGCGATCACAAAGCGCCTCGACTTGGTGCATCATGTGGGTCGACAAGAGCGTGGTTCGACCGCTTCGCCGGCGCTCTTCGATCAGCTCGGTGACGAGGGCGACGTTGACGGGATCCAAGCCCGAAAATGGCTCGTCCAGAACGCAGAGCTCGGGATCGGTCATGAGGCAGGCAGCGATCTGAACCTTCTGCGTCATGCCTTTTGAAAGACTTTCGACGCGCTGGTCCGCGACCTCGCTGAGGCCGACGCGCTCGAGCCAATGGTCCCCGGCGTCACGAGCGGCCGCGCGCTTCATGCCCTTGAGCCGCCCCAGGTAGGCGAGAAGCTCGCGCACCTTGGCGCGACGATACACGCCGCGTTCCTCGGGAAGATAGGCTGTGCGATCGAGATTACGCGGAGTCGGCGGGGCACCAAAGAGCGACACTTCGCCCTCATCGGCACGAAGGATGTCGAGCCCGATTCGGATCAGGGTCGTCTTTCCGGCACCGTTCGGTCCAAGGAGGCCAAAGACCTCGCCGCTCCTCACTTCGAGCGACACCCGGTCGAGCGCTGTGTGCCGCCCAAAACGCTTGGTTACGCCCTGATACGCAAGAACACCCACCGAGCAAGTGTATCGGCTGGAGGGCCCGGGGGGCTAATCCGCTGCAGGCTGACGGACGCGACCCAGTGGAGCTGGATCGCTAGGAAAGCGCCGAAGCCAAGAGCTTCTTGGTCAATGTGGAAACGCCGACGCTCACTAGGTCATCGGTTCGGAAAAGCCGTCGCGTCTCCGAGGTCTCGGCCTTTGCTCCCGTCGCCCGGAAGACGTCGATCTGCATTCGACGGTGCGTCAGCACGTGGTGCAGCTGTCCAATTGGTTCCCGGCCCAAGCTTGCCGAAATCCCTGCGTCCCGAAGCGCTCCTCGCGCATCGCTCAGGTCGAACGCGCTTCTCGGGATCATCGGCAAGCCCCAGAGCCCCGCAAACAAGCTCTGCTCGCTTCGAAGGAGCCAGACGCGCGCCTCCGGCCCGCGGCCCTGCGTCGCCACCACGGCGGCGAGCTTCACCTGGTCGGGCGCTTTTCGCACGCGCGGAACGGGGAGCGCGTCGACTTCGCCCTGTGCGCGCGCGTCGCAATGTTCAGCAACCGGGCAGGACTCGCAGCTCGGTTGCTTGGGCGTGCAGACCGTCGCGCCGAGCTCCATCAAGGCCTGATTGAAGACCCCGGGTCTTGCGCCCGGGACCAAACGCGCGGCCTCTTCCCAGACGCGTTTGCTGGTCACCGAGGAGCCGACGGGCGTGCTGATTCGAAAGAGGCGCGCGAGAACGCGCGTCACATTTCCGTCGACGATGGGCTCTTCTTTATCGAAGGCTATGCTGCCGATGGCGCCCGCGGTGTAGCGTCCCACGCCCGGCAAAGCACGCCGCGCTTCGGCATCCTCGGGGACCTGTCCGCCGTACTGCGCGACGACTTCCCGGACGCCGGCGTGGAGCAAACGCGCACGTCGGTAGTAACCGAGGCCGCTCCAGTGCGAGAGCACGGCGTCTTCGTCCGCGTCCGCCAAGTCTTTCGGAGTAGGAAAGCTCGCCAGGAAGCGCTCATAATAGGGGATCACCGTGTCGACACGTGTCTGTTGAAGCATGACTTCGGACACCCAAATTGCGTAAGGGTCGCGCGTCTGCCGCCAAGGAAGATCGCGGGCCGTCTCGTCGTACCAGCCGAGCAGCTTCTGCCGAATCGAAACCATCAGAGGTCCCTGTCGAACAGGCGCTCCGGGTTCTCGAGCGTTTCGATGACGTCGTACGCAAACGCAGCGCCAACGTGTCCGTCGACGACGCGATGATCGAGCGAGAGCGAAAGCAACATGACCTTGCCCACGACGATCGCTCCGTCGCGAACCACGGGCTTCTCCTTGATTCGGTGGACCCCCAAGATGCCGAGCTCCGGATGATTGAGGATAGGCGTCGCAAGAAGGCCGCTCCGTTTGCCGAGGGATGTCACCGTGAACGTGGAGCCCCGCAGATCTTTGGGCGCGATCGTTCCGTCCCTCGCCGATTGTGCAAGGGTTTCGATTTGGCTCGCCAGCTCAAAGAGCGGGAGCCGGTCCGCGTCGTGCACGACCGGAACCATCAGTCCGGCCTCGGTCGCCGTGGCCAGGCCGATGTTGTAGTATTTCTTGTAGACCAGCTCGTTGCTTCGCTCATCGACTGCAGCGTTGAGCACTGGATGCCTGGGCAATGCCTCGGCCACGGCTTTGACGATGAAGGGCAAGTAGGTGAGCCGAACCCCGCGGCGCTCCGCCTCGGGCAAGAGCCGCCGCCGCAGCTCCACCAGCCCCGAAGCATCGCACTCCTCGACGAATGTGAAGTGCGCTGCCGTCGTCTTCGAGCGGTGCATCCGTTCGGCGATCGTACGCCGTATTCCGAGGATCGGGTGACGCTCTTCGAGCGTTGTATCGGTCCGACCCTCGGCGACGAGCGCGCGAACGTCATTCTCGGTCACCCGCCCCTCCGCACCGCTGGGACGTACCTGCCGAAGGTCCACACCCAGCGCGTGGGCCAAGCGTCGTGTCGCGGGCGTCGCCAAGGGCTTCGCGTCCAAGTGAGCGTTCTCGGTACCGGCCCCGGCTTCGACCTGAAAAAGACCCGCCCCCGGTACCTGGTCCCGGATCTCCCCCACCGCAGTGGCCGGCGGCCGTGAAGATCGCGGAGTGGCATCCACGTTCGAGGCCAGCTCGGACTCGAGCGTGAGGATCACCTGCCCCACTTGGGCGATGGCACCCACTTCGAAGCAAATCCGTTCGACTCGCGCTTCGCATGGTGCGCCGATCGTGACGGTCGCCTTGTCGGTCATGACCTCCACCATGGGTTCGTCCTCGGCCACGGTGTCGCCCACCGCCACGAACCACTGGACGATCTCGCCTTCGGTCACCCCTTCCCCAACGTCCGGAAGCTTGAAGTCGAGCCGTGCCATCGTTCAGTACCTCGCCGTTTCCAAGAGCACCGGAGCGATCCGGTGAACGAGCGGAAGATACTCGCGCTCGTGGGTCAAAGGGAACGGCGTGTCCCAGCCGGTGACACGAACGGGGGGAGCCTCGAGGTGCAAGAATGCACGCTCGGTGATCAGCGCGACGAGCTCGCCTCCAAAACCGCATGTCCGAGGCGCCTCATGCACGATAACCAGGCGGCCGGTCTTCTTCACGCTCGAAGTGATGGTTTCGATGTCGAGCGGCCAGAGCGTTCTGAGATCGATCACTTCGACATCGACCCCCTCCTTGGCCACCTCTTCGGCGGCGCTGAACGCTTCATAGAGCATGGCCCCCCAGGCCAGGCACGTGACCTGCTCGCCAGCCCGAACGACCTTTCCTTCGCCAAGAGGCACCCGGTAAGTCGTGTCTGGAACGTCCATTTTCACCGCGCGATACACGCGCTTCGGCTCGAAGAAGATAACCGGGTCATCGTCCTCGATCGCTTCGAGCAGGAGCCCCTTCGCGTCGTACGGGTTCGATGGGCAGACGACTTTCAATCCCGGCGTGTGAATGAACAAGGCCTCGGGCGACTGTGAATGATACTGACCACCCCGAATGCCCCCGCCATAGGGCGTGCGGACGACCATCGGCACGTGAAACTCGCCGGCTGTTCGATAGCGATACTTCGCTGCTTCGCTGACGAGCTGGTCGAAGCCCGGGTAGATGAAATCCGCAAACTGAATCTCGGAAACGGGCCGAAGCCCGTGAAGCGCCATACCGATGGCTGTCCCGAGAATCCCGGTCTCCGAAAGCGGCGTGTCGAGCACCCGATCAGGGCCAAACTCTTCCCGCAGCCCCTGAGTCACCCGAAAAACGCCACCCAAAGTGCCGATGTCTTCGCCCATGAGCAGGACGTTCTCGTCCTCTCGAAGCGCGCCTCGCAGCGCGCTGTTGATCGCCTGAACGAGATTCATCTCCGTCATGACTCGTCCTCTTCAGCCGCGGCCCGCGGCCCGCCAAGCGATCGTGCTTGCTGCTCACGAAGGTGCCAGGGTTGCTCGGCGTAGACGTCGGTGAACATTTCGCCGAGCTCGGGCGCCGGTTTCTGCTCCGCCCGCCGGACGCAGGCCTTGACCTCCAAATCGCAGACCGTGCGCCAGTCACTGTCGAGATCGTCGTTCCAAACGTCGCGATGCTCGATGTGCTTGCGGAGCCGGAGAATGGGATCGGCGTCGCGCCAGGCATCGACTTCCTCTTCACTTCGATAGATCCTCGGGTCGTCCGAAGTCGAATGGCCGCCGACGCGATAGGTCAGGAGCTCGATGAACGTCGGGCCCCCGCCGTTTGCCGCCCGCTGCACGCCTTCTCGAACGGCCCCAAAGACTGCCAGCGCATCGTTGCCATCGACCCGTGCAGCCGGGACCCGGTACGCAGCGGCTTTTTCAGCGATGGTGCGCGTTGCGGTTTGTCGTTCGACCGGCAAGCTGATCGCGTAGCCATTGTTGCGGCAGAGAAAGAGAACCGGCGGCTGAAAGACGCCGGCGAAGTTCATCGCCGCGTGAAAATCGTTCGAGCTCGTCGCCCCGTCGCCGAAGAAGACGCCGACGCACTCGTCGAGGTCGCGCTTCTTTGCCGCCATCGCAAGACCAACGGCGTGGGGGATCTGCGTTCCGATCGGTGCGCTCACCGCGAGGTACCGGTGCGGGCGGCTGAAGGTGTGGTCCGGCATCTGTCGGCCGTGTACCGGGTCATCGGCGTTCCCGTACATGTGGTCGACGTACCGTTGCAACGGGTAGCCTCTCCAGAGCAGAGCGCCCACTTCGCGATAGCAGGGAACGATCCAATCCCGGTCGCGAAGGGCAGCCGCGGCGCCGACGATCGCCGCCTCTTCTCCGAGGGAGCCGACGTGAAATGCGATGCGACCTTGCCGCTGAATTCGTTCGAGCCGGTCATCGACGATACGAGTGCGAACCATCGCCTTGTACAGCGCGATGACTTCATCGACGGACAGGCCCGGGTCGAGCTTTGAATCGAGGCTTCCGTCGTCCCGAATGACCTGCATGTCCCTCTCAGCCGAGCACGTCCAGCTTTCGTTTCTTCCCGTACCGATTCATTGCGGGCGCCGCTTGGTCCTGCGCCTCCGCGGCAAGCGCCCCCGTGAGAAAGACCTCCGCTGCCCGATAGCTCGAGCGAACGAGCGGCCCCGAAGCGACGAAGCGAAACCCCATCTCGAGCCCCAGTTTCTCGTAGGCTGCGAACTCAGCTGGCTCGACGTAGCGTTGCACTGAGGCGTGACGCCCGGTCGGCCTCAGGTATTGGCCGATCGTGAGCACGTCGACGTCCGCGTCGCGCAGAAGTCGCATGGCGTGGAGCACTTCATCGAGCTCTTCACCGAGGCCAACCATGAGCGAAGTCTTGACGATCGAAGCGCCGAGCTCCTTCGCAGTGACGAGCGCATCGACCGATCGCTCCCACGAACAGCGCACATCTCGAATGCTGCGTTGCAATCGCGGCACGACTTCCACGTTGTGCGCAAAGACATCCGGGCGCCCTTCTTGCACGACCACGCGCAGGTCGTCGTGATCGCCTTGAAAATCCCCAACCAAGGTCTCGACGCGCAGCGCTGGGCTGTGATGCTTGATGCGACGAACCGTCTTCGCAACGTGTGCGGCGCCGCCGTCCGCAAGGTCGTCGCGGTCGACCATCGTGAGCACCACGTAGGCAAGCCCCATCTCGGCAAGCGAGATCGCCGTGTTCTCGGGCTCGTTCGAATCCACAGCGCCGCCGGGCTTCCCAGTCTGAACGGAACAGAACCGACAGCCCCGTGTGCAGGTCTCGCCGAGAATCATGACGGTTGCGGTGCCCTGGCCCCAGCATTCGAAAATGTTTGGACAGCGGGCTTCCTCGCACACCGTATGCAGCCCGCGAGCGCGGAACCGGGACTTCAGGCCGTGGAATTGGTCCTGCTGCGGCCCCGCCGGGAGCCTCACGCGAAGCCAATCAGGTTTGCGAGCAGGCAAGGTCATCCAACGCTCCCATCAGTCCTAAGGCAAGCTCTTAGGGGGCAGCACCCCCCCTGTCAATCGCGTCTAACACCACGAATTGTGGGGCTTTCTTTGACTTCGCGCAATATGTCGATATCCCGGCCGGTTAGGCGCAATATTTTCGTGTTTGACCCTTTACCTGGGTCGAGGGTGCCCCATAATCCTGCATCGAATCGGCTCGATACCCGTTAGGAGCAACTCGATGGACGACGAAAGAAGGCCAAGGCGCGCCGGCCCAGTGGAGCGGCCCGGTGCTTTGGGTGGCAAGCGAGATCTCAACCGGCGCAAGCGCGTCCAAGACCTGACCGACGCCGGTCTTTCGCTCTTTTTGCAGCGAGGCATCGAAGCGGTGACGATCGACGAAGTCGCCCGCGAGGCCGGTATGGCGAAGGGCAATTTCTACCGCTATTTTCGGGACAAAGCCGATCTGGTCGAGGCGGTGATCTCGCCGATTGCCAGCACCACGGTCGAAGCGATACAGGAGTGCGACTCGCAGCTTCGGCAAGCAAGCGATCGAAGCCAGGCGGTCGCGACATATGGGCAATTGGGCAATCGCTTGGTCGGTGCGCTCGCCCTCTACCCTGACGCGATGTGCCTTTACCTTCAGGAGCGGCGAGCCCCTGCAACGATCGCGCGGCAAGCGATCTCCGACCTGGCGAACGAGCTCGACCAGAGGGCGATGGCCCTGAGCCAGGTGGCCGCCGAGCGGGGCTTTGTGACGGTGTCCGATCCGCGTGTAAGCGCACTGGCGGTCCTCGGCGCGGTCGAGGCGCTCGCTTTGGCTTCGGTGCGCAAGCAGGTCAAGATGGACCCGATCGAAACCTCCAAGAGCCTGATCTCGATCGTGCTCGAAGGGCTACGAAACTAGCCCCCCTGGGCCGGCTAAACAACTGTCCAGCCCGAAACTACCGTTCCGGGAGCTTCTTCTTCACAATTGAGCGGATATGGCGGGGAGGCTGATCTTGACCGCAGTGGCGCTCGTCTGGGCAACATTGCCTGGCGTCGCACATGCGGCGAGCGGGCCGGGTGCGCCTGGGATCGCGGGCGAGCTCGGCACGGTCGTCTTGCTCGTCGTCGTGATCGGTGTGGCGTACGTGCTCGCCCACAACGTGGTGGAGCGCTTGCAACGTCGCTTCCTCGTCGTGAGCGGTGCCGAGTATCTCCTGCTCGGATTCCTGCTCGGTCCAGCCTTTCCTGCAATCCACGCGTTCGACAACGTGACTGGCCTGCTACCGATCATCGCGCTCGCAGCCGGTTGGGTTGGCTTACTGCGAGGCACCGACTTCGACTTCGCAAGCCTTCAAAAGCTCGACCCGGCAACCTGGCGCGTGGTCTTCCTGCATCACCTGCTTCCCGGCCTCGCCGTCGGCTTTGGCGCCTACTACTTCTTCACCGACGGTGGCTGGATGGAGACCACAGCGCGCGGCGCAGCACTGAGCGCTGCCGCGCTGGCCTGCTTTGCGGCCGCGGATTCGACCGAGCCGTACGACCTCCTCGCGAGGCGCTACGAGATCAGCGGGCGGCTCGCTTCGCTGCTCCGAAACGGAACGCGCCTCGGCGACATCGCGGTCATCCTCGCCTTCGGCCTGATTTTTTGCGTGTTTCACGAGAACGCGCCCCAAGCGCAAGACTACTCGCCCGCCCTGTGGGCCTGGGTGACCGTCCTGCTCGGCGCCGCGCTCGGCTTCCTGTTTTCGCTCTTCTTGGCAGGCGACGAATCGGACAACTCCCGCTTCCTAGCGCTGGTGGGAATCATCGCCTTTGCATCGGGCGGTGCATATTTCCTAGAACTCTCGCCTTTGGCAGTGAATCTTTCGATGGGCTTCGTACTGGTGAATTTCGCCCGCGGCGGCCAGCTCTTGCACGCCACGCTCGAATCGACCGAGCGCCCGATGGCGATCGTGCTCCTGATTTTTGCCGGTGCGCTTTGGCAACCAACCCCACTGGTGCCGACTTTGATCGCGCTCGCTGGTTTCCTGGCCGCACGCACCGGGGCAAAGTGGGTCGCAAGCCTGATCGCGGGCTGGGGCACGACGTTGAGAAAAGATCTGTTCCGCGGCCTTTTGGCACACGGTGACGTCACACTTGCGATGGCAGTTTCCTTCCGCCTCGTCTATGTGGGAGAGGCGGCAAACCTCGCGTACTCCGTGGTGCTCGGCTCGGTCATCCTTAACGACTTGATCGCACCGCGACTGCTCCGGGGCTTGCTTGCAGACGAGGGAGAAATCCAGCGCGAGCTCAAGGATAGCGATTCCCAAACATCGATCGAGGTGAGTGCCAAATGAACATCGTCGTCATAGGTTTGGGCGAAGTCGGTCGTCACTTGTTGAGCGTCCTCGACAAAGAGGGTCACGACATCATCGCCGTCGATTCGAACGCCAAGGCGGTTCAATACGCCGAGGAGCACTACGACGTAGCGTCGATAATCGGCTATGGCGCCAGCGAAACCTTGCTGAAGATCGCCGGCGTAGGGCGCGCTGACCTCGTGGTTGCCGTCACCAACCACGATGAGATGAACCTGATCGCCGCGCTGGCGTCCAAGCAGCTGGGCGCAAAGCACGTCGTCGCTCGTGTCCAAGGGACGGCCTGGTCCGAGTGGACGGAGGGCATCCGCTACGGCTTGCTCGGCGTCGACGTCGTCATCAATCCGCGTGTTCTCGTCGCGCAAGAGCTCAGCCGCATTGCCCGATCCTACGGCGCCTCGGACGTCGTCGACCTCGCGCAGGATCGGGTCGAGCTCGTGCAGATCGACCTCGACGAATCGCGCGTCCTCAACAAACCGCTTTCCTCGCTCGAGCTTCCGCCGCACACGCTGGTGAGCGCTGTGGTTCGTGACGGTGAGCTCTTCGTGCCAGGCGGCGCCGATGTGTTGGTCAAAGGCGACCGCGTGTACTTGATCGGTCGACCGGAAGGCGTGCTTGCCGCGGAGCGGCTCTTCAGCAAGGAACGCAAAGCACGTCGAGTCTGCATCGTCGGTGGAGGCGTGGTCGGCAAGGCGCTCGCCCGTGAGCTGTTGCAGCAAGAGGCGACGATCATGATGATCGAAAGCGATCTCGAAGTAGCCGAAGAGATCAGCGCCGAGTTTCAGGGCATCGAAGTCGTCCACGGCGACGGAACCGACGGGGCGCTTCTCGAGGAGGAGGAGGTCGGCACCTACGACTTGTTCGCCGCAGTCACCAAGCAAGACGAAATCAACCTGATGGCGGCGCTCCTCGCTCAGCGCGCTGGCTGCAAGCGAACCGCCACGATCGTGCAGCGAGCGGACTACGCATCGATCTACCGTCAACTCGGCATCGACATCGTTCTTTCGCCTCGCACCGTGGCCTCCGACCAGATCCTTCGCTTCTCGCGAGGCGGTGGCCTTCACAGCCTGACCGTGCTCGAAGACGGCCAGGCGGAGGTCGTCGAGCTGACCGCAAGCCCGAAGTGCCGCGCCGTGAATAAGCCTCTGCACCGCATGAATCTGCCCCGAGGCTCGCTGTTGGCGGCGATCGTTCACGGCGACGACGTCATCATTCCGCACGGCAAAGACGTCGTGCACCCGGGCGACCGCGTCATCCTGATGACCACGAAGGAAGCGCGGGCGACCGTCGAGCGGCTATTTCGACCGAGGGGTGAGTGAGCACGCCATCGCGAGACCTCCGTGGCGTGATTCGACCGGTCGGAGCCGTCGTGCTCGGAATTGGTGTGATGATCGCACTTTGTGCCGGGGTGGGCATGATCTGGGACCAGTTCGCGCCCGACCCGAGTCGGCCACAAGGCGGCGCCGCGGAGCTGGCGCTTTCGGCGATCATCGTCTCGATCGTCGGCCTGGTGGCCTTTCTCTACGGAAGTAGGTTCGTGTCAGAGCGAATCTCGCGTCGCGAGGCGCTCCTTGCCGTGAGCTTGATCTGGATTGCCGCGGGCGCGTGCGGCGCGGTTCCCTTCATCCTCGGAGCGGGCATGTCCGTTGACGATGCGTTCTTCGAATCGGTCAGCGGCCTGACCACCACCGGCGCAACGGTGATCGCAGACATCGAGGGGCGTCTGTCCCGTCCACTTCTGCTCTGGCGCTCCCTGATCCAATGGCTCGGAGGCATGGGCATCGTCGTTCTGTTCGTCGCGGTCTTTCCGAATCTCGGTGCGGGCGGCAAGCATCTTTTTCGCGGAGAGGTGCCAGGAACCACGGCCGAGGGTCTGAGGCCTCGCATTGCCGAGACTTCATTCGCATTGTGGAAGCTTTACGGCGCGCTCACGATCATCGAGATTGCCCTTCTCAAGATCCTCGGCCTCGACCTGTTCGACGCCGTCTGTCACGCGTTCACGACGATGTCGACGGGTGGTTTCTCGACGCTCAACAGCTCGGTCGGCGGCTTTGACAGCGCCGCCGTCGAGTACGTGATCGCGAGCTTCATGTTGATCGGCACCGTGAATTACGGGCTCTACTATGGCCTTTTGCGCACGGGCAACTGGCGGTCGCTCCTGCGGAACATCGAGTTCCGGTCGTACGTCGCGATCGTCTCCGCCGCAGTCGTCGTATTGACGATTTTGAACCTCAGCGTGCACGACGACCTGCTAACGTCGTTCCGCTACTCGTTCTTCATGGTGGCCACCACGGTCTCGTCTACCGGCTATGGCACCGACGACTACAGCGTGTACAGCTCGACTGCGCTCACCATCGTGATCCTCTTGATGTTCGTCGGGGGATGCTCGGGCTCGACAGCGGGGGGCATCAAGATCGAGCGCGCCGTCTTGATGGGCAAACAGGCGGTCGCGCAAATCCAGAAGAGCTTCCGGCCCGCCACGGTACAGCTCGTACGGATGGGGAGGGCCGCGATTGGCAACCAGGTTCTCTCGGACGTCGCTTCGTTCTTTCTGATTTACATGGGATGCATCGGCTTCGGTCTGCTTTTCGTGACGCTGGTCGAAGGCGTGCCCGTGCCTACGGCGTTTGGGGCGATGCTGACTTGCTTGTCCAACATGGGTCCTGCACCCTTTCACGTGGGGCCGGACAACTTCGCCGCGTACTCGGCGGGCAGCAAATTGTTCTTCTCGATGGCCATGCTGCTCGGACGACTCGAGTTCTTCACCCTCTTTGCGCTCATCTTGCCGGGGTTCTGGAGGCGTTGATGACCGGCTCATACAGCTTGCCTCCACCGGATGAAGAGACGCACGCGCGACGGCAGATCACCGTCATCGTGCTGCTGCTCTTCGGAATGGTCGCGCTCTACCAGTTCGAACAGGTCGCCCAGCGTCCCTTCGACCCGAGCGGGATGCTCGCGTTCGGATTCGTGGTCCTCGCGAGCTACACGATCGGCGGGCTCGTAGGTCAGATCCGCTTGCCGCACATCACCGGCTACCTGATCGCAGGCCTGGTCTTCGGTCCTTCATTGGCCAAGGTCCTGGGCGGTTTTGGCCTTCCGGCGCCGTTCGACCATGGCATTCTCAATGACGAGGTGATCGAGCAACTCAGCCTGTTCGACACTCTCGCCGTAGCGCTGATCGCGCTCACAGCAGGCGGCGAGCTCAAGCTCGAAGGTCTCAAGAAGGGGCTCCGCGCGATCGGCTCGATCCTCGCTGCACAGGTCCTGTCGATCGGCGTCCTCGTGACGGCGTTTTTCTGGCTGATTTCGGGCGCTGTCCCCTACATCGGCTTCCCAGGAGTCGCTGGCCTGCCCATGGCCGCGGCCCTCGCCGCCGGGGCAATGGTGGCCTCGGTGTCCTTGGCGACATCTCCGGCCGCGACGATCGCCGTCATCATGGAGTCGAGGGCCAAGGGCCCGATGACGCAGAACGTCTTGTCCGCCGTCGTTCTAAAGGACGTGATCGTCGTCGTGGCGTTCGCCGTCTCCCAGGTCATCGTCGCCCAGCAGGTTGGCATGGGCGAGCTGGAAGGCGGAATCGCGTCTTACCTACTCCAGCACATCGTGATCTCGATCCTGTTCGGAGCGGTGGTCGTCGGCGGCCTGATGGCGCTCTACATCCGTTACGTCAATCAGGAGCTTCTGATCTTCGTCGTCGGCGTGGTGTACCTCGTCGCCTTCATCTGCGATCAGCTCGGCTGGGATCCAGTTCTCGTCTTCCTCGCCGCCGGCTTTGGCGTTTCGAACTTCTCGAAGACGGGACACCGGCTCATCGAAACGGTCGAGCGCCTGTCGCTGCCGGTCTACGTCGTCTTCTTCACGCTCGCCGGTGCCAAGCTCCACCTCGACGAGCTACGCCAGGTCGCTCTGTTCGCGATGGGGCTTGTCGCCGTTCGCGGCTTCGCCATCTTTTCGGGGACCAAGATCGGTGCCCGCATCGGCAAGGCGGATGAGGCGACCCGGGATTTCGGCTGGATGGGTTTCGTCTCTCAAGCTGGCGTGTCGATCCTGCTCGCCGCCATCATCGGCAAAGAGTTCGGTGCGCTTGGTCGCTCCCTCGAGACCTTGATCATCGGCGCGGTTGCGATCAACGAGCTCGTCGGGCCAGTGATGTTCAAGCTCGGCTTGAGCCTCGCTGGCGAAACTCGGACGAGCCGCAAGTCGATCAGCCCGGCGAGGCACTTGTCCGTGAGGCCGCCTTCGATGCGACCCGAAGGCGAGGATGGTGCGGCCAAGCAACTCGAGCCCTGGCCGGAGCACGTCGGTGCGAAGAACCTTTGGGGCGATCCGCTGCAGTTGAAGAGCGCCGAGATCAATACTCGCGTGCAGGACCTGGGGGGAGATCTACAGAGCATCGTTCGCGAGGTGTCGACCGGACCACTGCGAGATTTTCAACTCGACGCCGGGAAGTACTTGCGAGACCTACGACGCGAGTTCCTCCGCCATCACCGGCGCTTGACGGTTCAAGCGCGCGCCGAAGACGGTGCCGAACGGGACGAGCTCGTGACGATGCTTCGCTCCGCCCAATCCGATTTGGCGGCCCACTGGCGCGGTATCGTCCTCGGCAGGTCGGTCACGCTTGCCAAGCTCACCTGGACACCCGAAACGATGCTCGAGAATGTCGACAGCCTGGTCGACGAGCTTCCCCTGATCGTCGCGGCGCCCTATGAAGACGTCAGCTACGAAACCACGGGAGGCGATTCTCTCCGGAAGCGGCTCCAGCGTGGTTTCCTGCGGCTGAGGCGAAGTTGGCGCAAGACGCTCGGGCAGAGCCAGCCGACCCGCGAGGTTCGACTGCGCGCGTTGGGACGCTTCCATCTATCGTATGATGCGCCTGCTCGGCTCGAGGCCCTCGCGGCGCTATTCGTCGAAGCCGATCGGCACCTTGCCGCTCGCACGCGAAGTCTCTTCGATGGTGTGATCGCCGGATATGACGACATCGTAGAGATTTCCGCCAACCCCGAATCTGACCTCGAAGGTCAGTTGGTTCGCCTTCGTCACGACGTCGAAGAAGAGCTCGCTCTGGCGCTCGACGAAACCGTCCGGATCACGGGGGACGGCACCCATCGCGCCGCGACCGCCCTCGCGGCCGGTTTCGTCGACATGAAGGAAGACCTGCCGACGTTCGGAACGCTCGACCTGCGCAACGGGGAGCGACGCACGAGCCGTCGATTTGCAAACCGTATGCGGGCCATGGAGACGCTCACCAAGGACGTGTCCAACCTTCGGAAGGCCAGCTCGGCCGAGTACTCTTCGCTCGCGATGGAGCTCGAGCTCCTCGGACTGGAAGCGCGGATCAAAGATAGCGTCACCGACTACGTTCTCAGGCTGACCAATACGGTGAAACGTCGGGCGACCTCTCAAGTCGAGCGAGTGAGCGACACGCTTCAAAAGGCGCTGACCCTGCTGAACAAGGAGCTCGAGAGCGATTACTCCGGAGAAGAGCTTGCGGCCGCTCTGCGATCGTCCACCGAGCCGACGAGCAAGGCCGCCGGCGAAGCCGCACGTGTCACGACCGAGCTCTACGAAGACTTGAGCGATGAAACGAAGATCGCCCCGCTCCTCGATGCTTTGGTCGACGCCTGCCGCGGACTGACCCCTCGCTACCGAGTAACCGTGGGTCAACGTCAAACCGGCGAGTGGCGTCTGCCGGCCGCGCTCCCCGAGGTCGAAGTCCCGTTCCGGGAAGTCGTGCTCACGTACATCGATAGCCGTGTGGCCCCGAAGCTGCTCGCCAGCCGGCAAGAGTTGGCTGAACGAATTCAGCCATTGGCCAATGTGCTGCAAGAGCTCGAGCGCGTCGTCGCGTTCAACGTGGAGCTGGCGACGGCAGAGCTCGAGATCGTCCACGACGAAGCGATTCCCGAAGAGATGCACACGCTGCTTCGCGACATGGTCTACGGGCAGCTCGAACGCAATTACAACTCGCTCGAAGAGATTCGCGCCGAAGCGGCCGGCTGGCCCGCGATGATCGAACGCGAGATGCGTGACGCGGCGCTCGGAACGCTGGAAACGCTTCGTGGGGAGCTCGCCGAGGGGTCCTTCAGCAAATCACGCCTCGAAGCGATGCGCCGCGCCGCAAGTGGACTTCGAATCATGAGCAAGGCGGAGCGATTGCCCCGGACGAAGCGGCTCAAGGCCCAGCTTCGGGGCGGCCTCCGCGCTTTGTTCGGTGAAGAACGGCTCGAGCGTTGGAGTGAGCGTCTCGGCCTGACCCGCGCCTTGCCGACCGAAGAGCTATCTGCAGGGACCTTCGCGGCGCCCGACGTGGGGACAGACCTCCCGCTGGTCTACCGCCGCCTTTTCGCCGCGGACACCATGGAGGCCGGCGATGTGCTCACCGGCCGCGACCAGGAAATTCGGCGTGCAGAATCGATACTCTCGAGTGAGGTCAAAGGGCGCCTGCGCTCCGTTGCACTGATCGGTGTCGATGGCGTCGGAAAAGTGGCGGTTTCGAGCGCGATCGTGCGAAGTCGTCGTTGGAAAAACGTGAAGCGCGTGGTCTTCACCGCGCCGGTGACGGTCGCCGATGTCGATGCGATCTTCCACGATTCTCCTGAAGGTCAGCTCGTGGTCGTCGACGGACTCCACTGGATGCTGTCGATGGCTCCAGGAGGCTTCGACCCCCTTCGACGCTTCGTCAAAGGGATCATCGAGGAAGGGGGCCGCCGGCGATGGCTCACGCATGGAGCCGTGCTCTTTTGGAACTTCGCCTCGACCGTGGCGCCACTTCGCGACGCGTTCCCGGAGCTAATCCGGCTCGACCCCTTGAGCGAGGACGAGCTGCAAGCCGCCGTCATTGCCAGGCATCGCTTGAGCGGATTTCAACATTCCTTCGACCGTGGGGACGGCTCGCCGATCGAAGGCCTGTTCGCCAGAAGCGCCACTCGGATTCGACGGCCCTACGATCAGTACTTTCACGAGTTGCACTTAGCGACGGGCGGCCTCGTTCGCGATGCGCTTCGGCTTTGGCTAGCTTCCATCCGAGAAATCCAGGACGACATCGTGCACGTCGGGCCGATCCCGGCTTCTTCGTACACGCGGATCAGGCGACTCCCAGACGACATCGTCGTCAACCTCTACCAGATTGCCCGTGAGGGCTGGATGGACGCCGCTGGTCAGGCGAGGTTGTTCAGGCTCGACGTGAACACTGCACAGGCGCAGCTCAGCAGGCTGGCGCACTTGGGTTTGCTCGACGAGAGCGAGGGGACGTTCGTAATCGCCGTGCATTTGCGAGGCGTCGTCGGGCGCATATTCGCAGAACGGGGCTGGGTGCTGTGATCTCAAAGCTCGAATTCTACGGCTTGTCGTTTGTGCTAGTCGCTCTGATCGTGGCGCCGGGCATGGCGCAGCAGCTCGACCGCAGGAACGAATCGACCAAACAGTCGGAATCTCACACTGAGGCGCAGCCGCTCGAAGCCTCGACCGAACCGCCTTCACAGTATCCTCCCGGCGGGATTGCCACGCGTCCATGGGATGGGCTTGCAAGCGAGGGGGCGCTCCCAGCGGGCGGGCGCAGCCCTGTGCTGCCCCTATTTCTCTGGTTGCTCGCCGTGGGCCTGTTCCTGTTCATCGCGGAGCGCGCTCGCAGTTGGATTACCAAGAACATTCCGCTACGGAGTGCGCTCGGCGCGTTGGTATTCGTTCTCCGTATCGCGGCCTTCTCTTTGCTCGTGGCGATCGTTTTCGCCGTGGTCCCGAGCGGCCAAAATTGGATTCTCTGGACGCTGGCGGTCCTCGCGCTCGTCGTCGGCTGGTCCGTTCGCGACCTGTTCGCAGACCTGGTCGCGGGCGCAATCCTGGCCGCCGAGCGTCGTGTGAAGAAAGGGATGTGGGTTTCCGGCGACGGCTTTCAGGGGACCGTGGAAGGCCGGTCGCTTCGTGCGACCTGGCTGCGTGACGGACAGGGCCACCGGATCACCGTGCCCAATCGCGCGATGGTGGGCGCGCCGATGGTGTACGACGCTGGCGCAGATGCCGAGCACGAGGTGGTGGTGCGGCTCGAAGGCTACCGCGACGCTGGCAAGGTGCGCATAGCTCTGACCGACGCGATTCTCAGCTCGCCCTGGGTGCTCGCCGGTGCCACGCCGGTGGTTCTGCGTGATCCTGCAGATCCGATCGTCTGGCGTGTCCGAACGAAGCTGCTGGAGCCTCGCTTTTCAGTGCACTTCGAAGGTGAATTGCTCGAGCGCGTCGAGGACTTGCTACGCTACGAACCCCTGTCCGACGACGGCGAGACCGCCCAGGTCCTAGCCGAGCCCGAAGCCCTGGCCGAGATCGAAGGCGAAGATTGATGGAGACGGGATCAAGCGATCCAATCGCTTAGCTCGCCGGTGACCACCCGCGGAGCCTGCTGAAGCTCTTCGATCGTCTTGGCGCCACAGAGCAACATGATCGAGCGCAGCTCGCGCTCGATGCGCTGCAAGAACGAGCGAGCGCCGCTCACGCCACCTTCGAGAAACGCTTGATAAACGTTACGCGCGATTCCTGCGCAGCTTGCGCCGAGGGCGATGGCGCGCGCGACGTCCATGCCGGTTCGGATGCCGCCGGTGGCGATCGTCGTCATTCCGGCCTCGACGCAGTATCGAACCGAGGCCGCCGTCGGAACACCCCAATCCCAGAGCGCCTCGCCAAGCGCCCGGCCGTCGTCGTCCGCGCGCAAGGTCTCGACACCGACCCAGGAAGTGCCGCCCGCTCCCGAGGTATCCGCGTGACGAATGCCAATCGCTCGTAATCGGGCCGCAACTTCCCGGCTAATCCCGCTGCCGGTTTCCTTGGCGACGATGGGCACGCCGAGCTCGGCCCAAAGGCGCTGGAAGGTCTCGAGGCCCCTGCTGAAGTCGCGATCGCCTTCGGGTTGAACGAGCTCCATGGCGGGGTTCATGTGTACGCACAGCGCGTCGGCGCCGACCTCGGCCAGCATTTCGGCGATCGCATTGGTCGAGAGATCGCGGGCCTGAACCACTCCGACATTGCCAAAGAGCAGCGCACCGGGCGCATGCTTGCGAACCTGGTAGGTCCAACTCGTCTCTGGCCTCTTCTGCATGGCGCGCTGACTTCCCAAGCCGAACGCATAACCGAGCTCATCGGCGATCGACGCCAAGGCCTGGTTTATTTCGGCCGCGCGCGCATGGCCACCGGTCATCGCAGCGATCAACAGTGGGGCGCGGAGCTCCTTCCCAAGCAATCGGACCCTTGTGTCGATCGCGTCGAAGCTGGTTTCGGGGAGTGACTGGTGCACGAGCCGAACGCATTCGAGAAGAGTCGTGCGCTGCCGAAACGCGACCTCGTCAGTCGCGCACAGATCGAGATGATCGGCCTTTCTCTGCTCAATGTCTGCGCTCATCGCATTGCTTGCTCGGCGGCGTCCTGCCGTGTACGTAGCTCGGAATAAGGACACTGACACCGTGGCGCAAGGGCAAATGGAACTCGAGTCTTGGATGGGAGGCATTCGCCAGCAGGTCGATGCCATCCTCGAACGGTTTTTCGAGGCGAAGTGCGACGAAGCGAGGCTGCTTTCCCCAAGGGCGATCGAGCTGGTCTCTGAGGTTCGCGACCTCACGATGCGCGGAGGAAAGCGGCTGAGGCCGATTGTGACGGCTGCTGCCTACAGAGCAGCGAGCGGAGCAAGCGACGTCGGCCCCACGTTCGCGGTCGGCGCGGCGCTCGAGCTACTGCAGACCTATCTGCTGATTCACGACGACTGGATGGACGAAGACTGCGAACGCCGCGGTGGGCCCGCTGTCCACTACGCGTTCCAGAAGAAACATGGGCACGACCACCTCGGTGCAAGCCTTGGAATCCTCGCAGGCGACTTGGCGTCGGCCTTCGGATGGGAGCTCTTGCTCGAGGGTCGCTTTCCCGAGGGACGGCAGGAGGAAGGCCTTGCGCTATTCGTGAGAATCCAAAAGGAAGTATTTGCGGGGCAACAGCTCGACCTGATGACCGACCGAGACGTCGAGCGCATGCACGACTTGAAGACGGGGAGCTACACGACGCGCGGGCCCGCTGAGCTCGGGGGCATCCTCGCCAACGCCGACGCCGCCCGCATGCGTGCGCTCCGCGACTGGTCGACGCCGCTCGGGGTCGCGTTTCAACTTCGCGATGACCTGCTCGGAACCTTCGGAAGCGTGATTCAGACGGGAAAGCCGGGCGACGACCTTCGGCACGGCAAGCACAATGCAGTCGTCGCAGCGTTTCGTCGACTCGAGCCTGGCCAGGCAGAGCAAGCCCTGCTGCATGGTGTTTGGGGACGCGCCGACGCAAGCAATGAAGAGATTGCATCGGCGACGGAGGTGCTCGTCGAGGCAAAAGCCGAGGTCGAGGCGCGACTCGGCTTCCTTGCCGACGAGGCCCGGAGCGCGCTGGCTGCGAGCCCCTTCGACGAACGAGGCAAGCAAATTCTGGGAGAAGTCACGCGGCAGCTCACCGATCGGGGGAGTTGATGGGCTTCGGAAGAGGCAAGGTCATCCTGCTCGGCGAGCATGCGGTCGTTCATGGCTGCCCGGCGATCGCGGTCGGTATCGAGCGGGGCGTCACCGCCTCGGCCAGCACGGCCGAGCGCAACATCCTGCGGCTCTCGCCCTGGGGCTTGGCAATCGAGCCGGACCCCTCGGGAGGCGAGCCTCTGGAGCGCGCTTTTGCGGCTGCGCTCGCGCTCTATCCGGAGCGTCCCGCACTCGAGGTGAGCGCGGAGGTCGAGCTTCCGGCCGGAGCTGGGCTCGGCTGTTCCGCGGCGATTGGCGTGGCCGCGCTCGACGCGATCGATGAAGCGCTGAGCATCCAGCGCTCTCGAACGGAGCTGGCGGAGGCGGCACTCGTCTGGGAGAGGATCTTCCACGGGAACCCATCGGGGATCGACAACGCAATGTCGGCGGTCGGAGGCGTCGCGCTCTATCGCAAAGGCGAACCGTTGCAGCCTCTGCGCTCGAACAAGCCGCTTCATTTGGTGATCGGCTACAGCGGCGAATCCTCGAGCACCAAAGAGATGGTCGCATCGGTAGCGCGGCAGCTCGAGGATGACCCCAAGCGCGTGAACAAAGCCTTCGAGGCGATCGAGGTGTTGGTGCGCAACGCAAAGCTCGCGATCGAGGCCGGTGATCACATCGCGCTTGGGCAACTGCTCGATTTGAATCACACGATCCTCAGCTCCCTCATGCTCTGCACGAGTAAGCTCGATGAAATGTGTCAGGCCGCGAGGGCGGCGGGGGCCCTGGGTGCGAAGATGACGGGTGCAGGCGGCGGAGGCTGCATGATTGCGCTCGCGCCCAAGCAGGACCAGGCGCTGCGCCTTTGCGAAGTGCTCGGGCAAGACGCGTTCGTGGCGGAGGTGAGCGCGTGAGCGGGCCGAGCTCGGAGGCAAGCGCCCGGGCCTGCGCGAACATCGCGCTCGCCAAGTACTGGGGGAAGGCCGACGTGAAGCGAAACATCCCGGCGGTGCCGAGCATCTCGCTCACGCTCGACCAGCTCGTGACCGAAACCCGCGTTCGCTTCGATCCTTCGCTTTCGTCGGACCTGGTGAGGCTCGACGGAAGGCGCGCGACCGAGGCCGAGGCCGCTCGGGTCGTAGCCATGCTCGACCGCGTTCGCCGGGAGGCGCGGTTACGGGCAAAGGCGCAGGTCAGCAGCCACAATCACTTTCCGACGGCCGCAGGGCTCGCCTCGAGCGCCTCCGGCTTCGCCGCCCTTGCCGCCTCGGCCTCGGCGGCCGCTGGGATCCGATTCAACGCGCGTCGGCTCAGCGCATTGGCGCGCGCATCGAGCGCGTCGGCGGCTCGCTCGATCTACGGCGGCTTCGTCGAGCTTCCCGCAGGCCACCGAGGCGATGCCGACCTCGCAGCCAGGCCGATCGCGCCTCCCGGGCATTGGAATCTCAGGTTGGTGGTTGCCTTGACCGATCCCGGTAAGAAGAAGGTCGGATCCACCGAAGGGATGGAGCGCTCACGAAAGACCTCGCCTTACTATGAGGCCTGGCTCGACCAGGCGCCCAAATGGTCACGCAAAATCAAACGCGCGATCAAGGAGCGCGAGCTCGACACCCTTGGCGAGGCGATGGAGCAGAGCACGCTCGCCTTTCATTGCTGCGCCATCATGTCCACGCCGCCGATCTTCTATTGGGTGCCCGCAACCCTGGCTGCGCTCGCTACGGTGCGTGGGCTTCGGGAACGCGGTGTATCGGTCTGGGCGACGATGGACGCCGGGCCGCATGTGAAGGCGCTTTGCGGAGTCGGTGATGCGAGCCGTGTTCGCCAGGCACTCGACCGAACGCAGGGCGTGACACGAACTTGGGTCGCCAAGCCAGGGCCCGACATCGAGGTGCATCGGTGACGCCGACGGGCGCCAGCGCCCCTGGTAAGGCGCTCCTTTGTGGTGAGTACGCGGTGCTCGAAGGCGCGCCGGCGGTCGTTGCGGCAGTCGATCGACGCGTGAGGGTCGATTGGAGGGACGAGCACGAAACGATGTCCCCGGAGGTCGAGGCCACGCTTCGCCGGGCTCAGGCCGAGCTCGGACCGGTCGGTCGGTCGCTCCATGTGGACGCGAGGGAGCTGCATCAGGATCGGATCAAGCTCGGCCTCGGCTCATCCGCTGCTGCCGCGACCGCAGCAGCCGGCGCCGTATTCGCCTCCCACGGACAAGACCTCGCGGATCGGGGCACCTTGGAGCGACTTTTCGCCTGTGCATTCGAAGGCCATGCGTCCATCGCGCCGCAGGGCAGCGGCGTCGACGTTGCAGCCTCGACCTTCGGAGGTCTTCTGCGCTTCGAGCGCAAGGACGATCGGGTGGACACGCGCGCGCTCGAGCGCCCGAAGGAGCTGCACATCCGCTTGATCTGGACCGGTCAGGCCGCGCGGACCAGTGAGCTCGTGAAACAGGTGAAGGCACTTCGGCGCAACGACGCCAGTCGGTACCGAGCTTGCATGGAGCGGCTGGTCGAGCTCTCTGCGCGTTTCGCATCCGCCTTCGAGGCTGGAAACGCGACGAGCGTCGTCGCGGAGGCCGCGGCGTACTGCGAGGCCATGAAAGCGCTGGGCGACGCAGCTGGGGCTCCGATCCTCGAAGTGCGGCTCGAGCGCACGGCGGCGCTTGCAGCAGGGTTTTCTGGGAGCGCAAAGCCGTGCGGTGCAGGCGGCGGAGACGTCGCGGTCGCATTCTTCATCGAGCTGGATGCGGCCAAGAGCTTTGAGCTAGCCTGCAAAGACGAAGGGTTGCATCCTATCGACGTCTCTTGGGCTGCAAGCGGCGTGCGGGCCTGTTGACGGGAGGAAGCTCTAGATGCTGATCAATCTCTATATCCTGTCGCTCGTGCTTGGAGCCGTACTGCTTGGCGCGTCGCTCTTCCTCGGCGAGAAACGCGTCGATGCCGACGACCAGACGCGTGCCCATGACGACACGACGCGTGCAAGTCAGTTCGGGCAGCTCGACGGCGTGGCCGGTGGCGACTACTTCGCGCGAACCGTGCGTTCGCGTAGGTTCTGGACCTTCTTCGTTTCGTTCTTCGGCATGACCGGGCTCATTCTCGATGGGCTCGACCTGATGAGCCCCTTGGTCGCACTCATCGTGGCGGTCGCGGTCGGGGCAGTCGCTGGCGCGGGAGCTTCGGCAGCGATGCGCATTGCCTCCAGCTGAGCCAGAACCTCAGCTCGGGTACGAGCGGGCCTTCTCTTCGAGTCGGTCGATGACGACCGCGGAAAGGTTCTCCTCGATGAGCCGTGCCATCTGTTGCAGCAGCGTCGGGCTGGTCACGTTCACCTCGATTAGCTTGCCGCCGATCACGTCGAGGCCAACGAAGAAGAGCCGATCGGCGAGCAGGCGCGGCGCGATCGTTTCGATGATTTTTCGATCGGCGTCACTGAGCTCAGCGGGTGCAGCCGACCCTCCGACGTGCACGTTGCTCCGGAGGTCCCCTTTGCTTGGAACGCGTCCGACGACACCGAGCAGCTCGCCATCGACGAGGAGAATTCGCTTGTCCCCTTCGTCGTACACCTCTGGAATCAAGGCCTGTACGATCGCGTTTCGCGAGCCTAAATGGGTCACCGATTCGATCAGGCCGTTGAGATTGCTGTCTCCCTGGCTCAACAGAAACACCCCTTCGCCGCCGTGACCGTCGATCGGTTTGATCACGGCCTTACCGCCGATGTCACTGAGGAACCGAAGGATCTCGTCTTTGTGGCTCGTCATGATCGTCGCCGGGACGATCTCCGGGAAGTGGTGCGCGTAGAGCTTCTCGTTCGCTTCGCGAAGGCCTCGCGGATCGTTGACCACCAGGGTCGTGCCCTCGAGGTGATCGAGGACCAGCGTCAACCAGAGGTAGGCATCGGTGAACGGTGGATCTTTCCGGATGAACACAGCATCGACATCCACCAAGTCGATGTCGTCTGGTTGGTCCAAGCGGATCGGTTCACCCGCCTCGAGCACCATCGTCGCCCGACGAACCCTAGCTACGACTCGACGACCCCGCAGCCCCACGTCGCGAGCCAAGCAGTGATCGACACGATGGCCCCGCGCCTGCGCCTCGAGCATCAGGGCAAAGCTGGTGTCTTCATCGACGATGACCGTCGACACCGGGTCCATCACGAAGACGAAATGCATGAGAGTCTGCGGTAGCATCTGCGCTGGTTTGGAGGCAAGCTGGGAACGATGAAACGTCGGCTTTCGAAGTTGCTTTTCTGGGTTTCGGCGTTCCTGATCACCGGCCTCACCGTCGGCTTCCCAACCGAACACGCCGCTGTTTTCAGCCGTGAAGCGGTTGCGGCCGATCATGCCGAAGCGTCGAAGGCGGGCGCCGAGATCCTATTGGAGGGCGGAAACGCCGCAGACGCCGCCGCCGCGACCATGCTCGCCCTCGGTGCGGTCAATCCCGCGAGCAGCGGCCTTGGCGGTGGCGGGTTCGCCCTTTACTACCGCGCAAGCGACCATTCGCTGACTTTCCTCGACTTCCGCGAGCGTGCGCCCCGTGCCGCGAGCCGGACGATGTTCGAGGTCGAAAACGGAGATGCCGAAGGCCCTGCGAGCTCTCCGTCACAGCTGGGCGGCCTCGCCGCAGGGGTTCCGGGAGAGCCGGCCGGCATCGAGGCCCTGGTCCAACAATTCGGGAAGCTCTCGCTGCGCGAGGTCATCGCACCCGCCCTTCGCCTTGCCGAGCAGGGCTTCGAGGTGAGCAAGGCGCTCGCCGCGATGGGAAGCGCATTCGAGATTCAATTGAGCAAGGACCCCGTCATGGCGGCATGGGATCTGCGAGCGGGCACGACCTTGCGCCGTCCGAGCTTGGCCCGTGTGCTCCGCGCCTTTGCCGAAAAGGGTGCGGCGGTAATCTATGGCGGGGTCATCGGTCAGGAGATCGCCGCTTCGGTTCAAGAACATGGCGGCATCATGACGCTGCAGGATCTGCGCGCCTACCGGGTTCGGACGCGGGAGCCGCTCGAGACCAACGCCTTCGGGTACCGCTGGGTCACGGCGCCTCCGCCGAGCGCCGGCGGATTCACCATGATCCAAAGCCTCTCCATTCTCGAGCAGGCCGTCGGACCGAGACCGAGCTACGGCGCTCCGCTGCTGCATGCGATGGCCGAGTCCTGGAAGGGGCCCTTTCTCGATCGGCAGCGCTATTTCGGTGACCCGGACCAGGTGATCTTGCCACTCGACAAAATGATGGATGCTTCCCGGATCGACGCGCGCGCCAAGCTCGTCGCGGACGGCAAGGCCCATCCGAGTGCGGACTACGACCTGCCGATCGAATGGACCGGGGCCCGGGTCGCTACACCTGACAACGCGGGGACCTCTCACCTTTGCGTCGTCGACGCCGAAGGAAACGTGGCCTCGGTCACGACGACGGTGAACCTTCCCTTTGGAGCCCGCTTCACGGGCGGAGGCATCGTCATGAACGACGAAATGGACGACTTTGCCAGCGGCATCGGCGAGACCAATGCCTTTGGCCTCGTAGGCGGCGCCCGAAACCTACCGGGGCCCTGGAAGCGTCCGGTATCGACGATGTCCCCGACGATCGTGTTCGACGAAGGAAAGCCCGTCCTGTGCGTGGGCGCGTCCGGGGGAAGCCGCATCGTGACCGCAGCGCAGCAGGTAGCGATGAACGTCTTGCTTCACGGCATGAGCGCCGCAGACGCCGTGGCAGCGCCTCGTATTCACCACCAGGGACTGCCTGAAACGCTTCGCGTAGAAAAAGTCGCTCCGCTGGACTCGTCGCTCCAAGACGCCCTCGACGCTCTCGGTCATCGGGTCGAGCCGATTCACAACGTCGCGAACGTGCAATTGATCTACATCGAGCAGTCCGCGGAGCGTAAGCGCCAAGCCGCCAGCGATCCCCGCAAAGGTGGACGCCCAGCCGGCCGCTAGCGCACGCTGGCTAAGTAATCGTTCACGAGCGCCGCGTTTCTCGCATACTGTGCACGAGTCGTCGCCGCGAAATACGTTTCGATCAGACGGCCCAAACCGAGGACGTCCGCACCGATTTCAAGCGTCACCCGGCGCTCGCACTGATGCGCCGAGATTGCTTCGATGCTCACCGTCCCTTTGACTCGAATTCGGTCGGGGATGGTCGAGGGAATGACGACGAACCGGTAGTTCCCGGCCAAGGAATCGAAGTCACCCTCTTCGATGTAGCTGAAGCGATCGCCCAGGACTTTTTCGACCGCGCGTGGCATCTTCTGCGCCGGCCAGACCTTGGCGCGCCGGTAGCCGGTCTGAGGATTCCATTCCTCGAGCTCGTACTCGAAGCCGAGCCGGTCATACAGGTACTGGTTGAACTTTTCGCAGCGGAAGATTCGCTCCCAGAACTCCGGTTCGGAGCAGTCGAGCAATTGCCGAATCGCTAGATTTTTGGGCATGATTATTCGGATATTCGGACGACGACGACAGTGATGTTGTCTTCGCCCCCGTTTTGATTGGCTTGCGAGACCAGGGTTTTGGCAGCGGTTTCCACGTCCGGGCCGGCGTCGTGGATGATTTCGCGAATGCGCTGGTCCCCCACCATCCCGTTGAGGCCATCGGAGCAGAGCAGGTACACATCCCCTGGCTCGACATCCGCCGCGGACACATCGACCGCGACCGCTTGCTGCATGCCGAGCGCGCGCGTGATGACATTGCTCGGCAGTCGCTCTTTTTGCGCATCCGACAGGTTTGGCATGACGAGCAGGTAGTCATTCAAGAGGGAATGATCGCGCGTGAGCTGAGTGATGTCGTCCGCACGGACACGATAGGCCCTGCTGTCCCCGACGTGGGCGAAGTTGATCTTCCCCTCATCCCGGTTGAACAATGCACCGACGACCGTGGTACCCATGCCTTGGACCGAACGGTTGCGAATCGACGTTTGAAAGATTCGCTCGTTGGCGAGCTTCACCGCCGACACGAGGCGGCTTTGGTCGGGCGTCATTCTTGGGTCGTTCTTGCTTGGCCATTCGACGCCCGCACCATCCGCGTTGGCTGCGTCGAAGTAGGCGGTCATCTCCGAGGTCGCCATGCGGCTCGCGACGTCGCCGGCGCGGTGGCCGCCCATGCCATCGGCAACCACGAACAGGCGATGCTCCGACAAGATGCAATAGCTATCTTCATTGTGCTCTCGCTGAAGTCCGACGTCAGAGAGCCCTGCAGCTGTGAAGTTCATCCGTGTTCTCAGGCCCGGAGAGAAAGTCCGACCATCTATTGGCCTTCGACCCCATCCCGGGCAACCCAAATCGTTGAAAACAGTCTATCGAACGAGGGAAGCGTCGCAAATCAGGGGTTAACGAAGGCGGGCAGCTCGGGCCAACCTGACTCCGGGTCGTCCAGGTACGCGTAGCGGGCGTAGTGCGTGCTGACGCGACGTACGTAGTTACGCGTTTCGTTGAAAGGGATGCGCTCGACGAATCGATCGAGCTCCATCCTTCGGCTTTCCTTGAGCCAGCGTTTCACTCGACTCTTGCCTGCATTGTAGGCCGCGATGCTCAGCGGATACACCTGATCGAATTCTGCCGCGAGCGCGGCCATCTCTTCGAGCCCGAGGGCGATGTTCGTCTCCGGAACGCGAAGCATCGGCCGCGTGACCACCTTGCCGATTAGCTTGCTTGCCAGCTCCGGCATCATCTGCATCAGCCCAACGGCACCAGCCCGGCTGACGACCTCCGGACGGAACCCGCTTTCCTGACGCATCGTCGCGTAGATGAGTGCGCGCGGCAGCTCTCCGCGATGCTCATCGACGATAGACCGCCAAGGCATGGGGTATGCAGCATCCCACCACCAGCGATGCTCGGACGGGTCGCTTTGGAGATAGACCATGCGCCGACGTGCGACGACGAGCGCCTCTCGATATGCACCCGCATCGCGATACAGCCCGGTCAACAACGGAATGCGCTGTGACCTGGGCTGGTCTGCCACGAGCGCGTTCTCGTGCGCTTTCAGCCAGGCGATCCCGTCGAGGTCGAGGCCGAGGCTGCGATAGACCTCGAAGGTCTGAGGCAGCGGAAGCGGCTCGCTGGGAACTTCGACCGAGACCGGAGAGACCGCGTTCTCAAACGGCTTCGGGGGCTCGACTTTGAGTTTCTTGATTCGCGCGGCGGCCAAGACCGCATACCAATGCAAGGGCTCCACCGCGATCGCCTCTCGGTAGGCATCGATCGCTTTCGGGCCACGACGGTATGCTCGGCCGAGCCAATAGAAGCCGCGCGCCTCATCCATCGCGTTGGTCGCGAGCGGCGTGTACTGGCTGAGAAATCGGGCGGCCCGAGCGTATCGTCGCGTTTCAAAGGCGCGAAAACCAAGCTCCCAGAGCGCGGCGCGACGCCATCGGCCGCGTACTTGGGAGGTCCCGCGCACCAGCCGCTCCATCTGCTTCTCCCCGTTTGCGCGGCCGAGCCTAATCTCGAGCCACGCCGCGAGGAAGCGAGCCTCGGCCGCGCGCCTGTGGCGGGGGTAGCGTCGGGCAAAACGCCGGTATGCTCGGATCGCACGCGCGTCTTGATCCGCCCGTGAAAGGGCTCGCGCCGAATGGAACGCATCCTCGATCTCGTGCTCGCCGCCGAGCAACGCCGACCGGTGAAGCGTACGCGCTGCGTCGAGGTAACGGTTGCGCGTTCGAAATAGCGCCATCCCGTAGACATGGTGCCAGCGTGCCGCGAGCGCAGAGTCTGCTTCGAGCTCGATCGCTTCGAGCTCTTGGACGGCTTTGTCGAAGCGCAGCGCAGCGATCATTGCCTCCGCGCGCTCAATTCGGTCGGCAAGGCTTGGCGAGGCGCGCTGCTCCAATTCGCGCGCTGCGGCTTGTTGGCCGGGCTCAACGGCGAAGATCCAAGCGTCGAGCGCCGCCTCGTGGGCGTCGTCTGGGCGCTGGAGCTCGACGTAGACATCGGACAAGATCGCAAGAAGAGCGACTCGGTTACTGACGCCCCGCTTCGATCTGGTGAGGCTATGAAGCTCTTCAGCGGCCGTCTCGAGCTCGCCGAGCTGCACCGCACACGTGGCAGCGATGGCGCGATTGCGCCGACTGGTCGCGACGCTGGGCGAGCTGGCGCGAAGGAGCAGGGGTCGGGCTTCGGTACAGTTTCCGCATTCGGCAGCGGCCGTCGCCCATCGGTGCAGCGAATCGTCCCGAAGCGACTGGGAAAGGGTCGACGGGGTTCGCGCCAGAGTGGCCATCGCATCGCATGAGCGGCCCACAGCCAGGAGCAGACGACCCTCGAGATAGCGCACGGCGTCCTCGTCGCTCTGCTGCTCGGGTAGAAGCGCGATCTCTCTGAGCGCGCCGCGCTCGTCTCCGGTTCGGACCAAGGACGCAACACGCTCGAGTCCGTCCTCGGCCAGCGCCCCAGCGCCGACCAAGAATGCGAATCCCACCCCGAGCCAAAAACGTCGCAATCCGGAGGGAATCTAACACTCATTTGCGCAGACGCAGAGCGATTGGCGATCGCTCGAAGGGTCCCGTATGCTCCGCCGCTGACGATGCGACGCGCCACGATCTCATTGCTTGCCATTCTCGCGCTAACCGGTTGCAAAATGCACGTCGGCGACAGTTGCGGGAGCTCGATCGATTGCTCGACGACCGGAGAGCTGCAGTGCGATCTGTCCCAGCCCGGCGGCTACTGCACAGTCTTTGCCTGTGACGCGGACACCTGTCCTGAAGGGGCCTGCGTCGAGTGGCGTTTCATCCCGAGCCGCACCGCGGAGACCTGGTGCATGAAGACCTGCGACAACTCGCGCGACTGCCGCCGCTCTGAGTACAGCTGCGTGCTGCCGGAGAAAATCACGCAAAGCGGCGACATCAGTGAGAGCCTTCCAGTCGAGGAACGGGTGGCGCGAATCATCGACCTCAACGTCTACAAGGCCGAAGCAAAGATCTGCGTCGCCCTGGCCCCGGGGGTCACGGTGGACTCCCTCCAATCGGAGCCAGGGCTCGACGCCGGGATGTAGCCTCCTCGACAGGAAACCGACGCGGACGCGGATTGGGCGTACTATGGTCCGGATGATGTCTCCGGGCCTCTTGCGGTATATGGCAGGTCGCCTTCTGCGCGCGCTGCTGACCGTCGTGGGCCTGGTGACGATTGTCTTCTTGCTGGTGCGCTTGATCCCGGGTGACCCGGTCGAAGCGATCCTGGGCGACCAGGCCGGCCCGGAAGAGAAAGCTGAGCTTCGCCGCGCGCTCGACCTCGACCGGCCAGTGGGGGAGCAGTACCTGTCGTTCCTAGGCAACATGGCCGACGGCAGTATGGGTACTTCGTTCAGGCAGCCCGATCGCTCGGTCTGGTCGATGATGAGCGACGTTCTGCCGTATACGATCGTGCTCGCGATCGCCGCGCTGCTCGTGGCCTGGTTCGTTGCGATACCCCTCGGCACGATCGCGGCGGCCCAGGCGGGCAAGGGCTGGGACAAGATCGCCTCGACGGTCGCGGTCGCAGGTCTGGCGATCCCGAACATCTGGCTGGGGCCGCTTCTGATTCTCGCGTTTGGCGTCAAGCTTCGTTGGCTGCCCCTGCCCGGGGACGACTTGGCCGGCCCCGAAGCCTTGATCTTGCCAGCGATCACGATTGGAACCGCGCTTGCCGCCGTGCTGACGCGGCAGACGCGCGCCGCGATGATCGAGGTGCTCGCCCAGCAATACATCACCGCGGCCCGCGCCAGGGGTGTCCCTTCAGTGCCGTTGTTACTCCGGCATGCGCTTCGAAACGCGTTGCTCCCCGTCATGACCATCGGTGCGGCTCAGCTCGGTGCGCTCCTCTCTGGGACGGTGGTGACCGAGAAGATTTTCGAGAGACCCGGACTTGGGACGCTCTTTCTCGACGCGTTTTTCGCGCGGGACATTCCGGTGGTTCAGGGCTGTGTGCTGATCATCGCGGTGATATACGTCGGCGTGAACTTGTTCGTCGACCTGGCGTATGGGCTGGTCGACCCGCGCGTGAGGCTGTCATGAGCAAAGTTCGCGCCCGCCTTCGAAAGACGCCGCTCGGTTTGGCGATCGTAATCGGCTTCTTCGTGCTGGGGCTCATCGGCCCCTGGGTCGCACCCTACGACCCGCTCGCGATCGACCTCCTGCACGAGTACGAACCTCCATCCTGGACGCATCTGCTGGGTACCGGCGACAACGGGATCGACATCCTGAGCGCCTTGCTTCACGGCGCGCGGCTCGCTGCGATCGTGGGCGTGGTCGTCGTCGGGGTGTCGGTGCTGATCGGCACTTTGCTCGGGACCTGGGCAGGCTATGCAGGGCGCCTGACCGACCACGCCGTCACTGGGATCGCGGACCTCGTGCAAGCGTTTCCCGCAATCGTGTTGAACATCGCCGTGCTTGCACTGGTCGCGCGGCCCGGCCTAATGCACTTGATCGCCGCGCTCGCGGTCAATGGTTGGGTGCTCTATGCGCGACTGGCGCGTGCCGAAACCCTCACGCTGAGAGAGCGCGAGTTCGTCGAAGCGGCGCGAGCGCTCGGCATACCAACGCACCAAGTCCTGCGCCGGCACGTGATTCCAAACCTGCTAGGCCCCCTCGTCATTCAGGCGACGACTGGTCTAGGGGTGGTGATCTTGGCTGAATCGACGCTTTCGTTTCTGGGCCTTGGGCCCGGGAAAGCCGTTTCCTGGGGCGCATTGCTCGACCAGGGGACGAGTGTGCTGCTCCGCTTTCCGCACGTGGCCCTCTTCTCTGGCGGAGCGATCGCGCTCAGCGTGCTGGGCTTCAATCTCACCGGTGACTGGTTGCGAGACCGGCTCGACCCTCGTTTCCGATAATCATGCCCGAGTTGCCCGACGTCGAGCTCTACCTTCACGCGTTGCGGCCGCGTGTGCTCGACAAGACACTCCTGGGCGTGCGGATCGCATCGCCATTCCTGCTGAGGACGGTCGAGCCTTCGGTCGACGAGGTGGCGGGGAAACGGGTGCGCGAGCTGCGCCGGCTCGGCAAACGCATCGTGCTTGGTCTCGAGGACGAGATTTACATCGTGATTCATCTGATGATCGCCGGCCGGTTCCGCTGGAAATCGCCTGGGCACAAGATCGCCGCCCGCCTGGGACTCGCCGCGTTCGACTTCGAAGACGGGACGCTCTTGCTGACCGAGGCCAGCAAGAAGAAGCGGGCCGCCCTACACCTGTGCCGCGGTGAAGGAGCGCTGCGCGAGCATGACCCTGGCGGAATCGAGCCGCTCGAGGTCGACTTCGCGAGTTTCAGTGCGGCGTTGCGCGAGCGAAATCACACCGTGAAGCGCGCCTTGACCGACCCGCGGATTTTCAGTGGAATTGGCAATGCATACTCGGATGAAATCCTGCACAGGGCCCGACTCTCGCCGCTCGTTTGGACGACGCGCATGACGGAGGGGCAGCTCGCACGCCTGCACGCAGCGACCCGGGAGGTGCTCTCGGAGTGGTTGGCGCACCTAATCGAGCAACATGGCGAAGCGTTTCCGGAGAAGGTGACCGCGTTTCGCCCGAAGATGGCCGCTCACGGCAAGTACGGCAAGCCCTGCCCGACCTGCGGCGACCCGATTCAGCGGATTGTGTTTGCACAGCGCGAAACCAACTACTGTGCGACATGCCAAACCGGCGGGAAGCTTCTGGCCGACCGCGCGCTATCGAGGCTCCTCAAGGGAGACTGGCCGCGCTCGGTGGAGGAGCTGGAAGCGCTGCGTCGTGGCTAGCTCACTTGTCCGGCGCGCTGAACACAGTAGAAATGTGCCTGGGCCTGTTTTGACGTTAGGTTGCGGCTGAAAGATGCGCTTTTCCGTTCGCCGAGAGGATCGCCGAAACCTGGCTGTGGGCTTCATCGGCCTGCTGGCGATCATGGCCGCGCATTCGGTCATGGAGACGGCGCGCGATACGCTCTTCTTGACGAGCTTGCCGGCGAACCATCTGCCCCGCGCCTACCTGGCCATTGCCGTGCTCGCGATCCTCGAGCTGAAAATCCACGAGCAGGTTCTTCGCCACGTGCGGGATCGAAGGTTGCTCTTGTCGGCGTCCCTCGTCGTTGGCGCGATCGTGACGCTTGGCTTCTGGGCACTCCTCGAACAGCTCGGCGCCTGGGCGCCGTTTGGCTTGTACGTTTGGACCGGATTGTTGATCACCGTCGTGCTGATCGAGTTCTGGCTCTTGCTCGACGACGCCGTGACCGTCACGCAGGCCAAACGCATCTTTCCAGCGATTGCAGCAGGCGGCGTGGTCGGCGCTACGCTGGGGTCTCTGCTGTCGGAAGGCGTGCTCCGCCTCGCTCCACCGATTGCGCTGGTCTTCACGGCCGCCGCGGTCTGGGCGCTGGCCGCGGCGACGCCGTTTCTCTGGCAAATGTCGAGCGGGGCCCATGCGGAACCGCCGAGGTCCGAGCCAGGTCCTTCGCTACGCTGGCTTCTTCGGGACAGCTATCTCACGCGCGTCCTCACGTTCGTCCTGGTGGGGACCATCGCGCTCACCATCGTCGACTTCATTTTCAAGAGTACCGTGGCCGCTCAGATCGCGCCGGATCGCCTCGGTCCATTCTTCGCGCGCTTCTACCTGGGTCTAAACAGCGTGGCCCTGCTGGTGCAGCTCATCGGCGCGGGCTGGCTTTTGCGTGCTTTCGGCGCCCACCGAAGCTCTGCGCTGCTGCCGGTGCTGATCTTCGGCGGTGCGCTGGGCCTCGCACTCGGGCCAATTCTCCCGTTTGCGGTGGCCGTGAAGGCCGTCGATGGAAGCTTACGGCACACGCTCTATCGAAGCGCTGTCGAAGTGCTCTATCTGCCGCTCGGCAGCAGGCGGCGGGAGCGGGCCAAGGGGCTCATCGAGGTGTTCGGGCATCGCGTTGGGCAAGCGATGGCATCCTTGCTGATCATTGCGGCGGTCGGCGTAGGCCTAACGACTCGCCAACTCGCTCTTTCGCTGCTGTTCCTCGTCATCGGTTGGCTCCTTGCAATCATGTCGACGCGTCGTCAGTACGTCGATCAGTTTCGCGCGCGACTCCGGCATGGCGTCATCGACACGCGACTCGAGCTCGAGGAGCTGGATCGGCATTCGCTGGACGTTCTGCTCAGCGCCTTGAACAGCGATCAGGATACCGAAGTGCTCGCCGCCATCGACATCTTCGATCGACACGGACGAACCGACTCGATGCCGGTGCTGCTACTCTATCATCCCTCAGTCGAAGTGCGGAGCCGTGCGCTCGAAGCGTTCGCAGAAGCCTCGGATCTCCGTTTCATTCCGGTCGCACGACGCATGCTTTCAGATGAGGAGCCAGACATTCGCGCAGCAGCGCTCCGCGCGCTCACGGCGGCCGATCCGAATCGAAAGCTGCTCGAAGAAAAGCTCGATCTCGAAGCCTCGATCGTTCGAGCCACCGCTTTGGTGGGGCTGCTCGGCATGAATGATGATGGGAGAAACGGCAGCGGAGTGTCGGCGGCGAAGTTGGACGAATGGATCGGTGCGGGAAACCCACAGACTCAGTCGTCTCTCGCCCGGGCGATTCGACACGAGGGCGGGTCGGTCTTTCACGAAACCCTCATCAAGCTGATTGCGAGTGACGACGACTCGGTGCGTATCGAGACGCTGCGCGCCATGGAGGGAAGCCCAGACCCGAGATATCTGCCGCACCTCTTGCCGCTCTTGGGGAGCTCGGATCTGCGCGCCCATGCGCGTCAGGCGGTCCTTGCGATTGGGCCCGAGGCCCTGGCCGCGCTCGACGAGGCGCTTGCGGACCCGTCGACCCCCCGAAAGGTGCGCCGTCGCATTCCGCACACGATCATTCTTTTCGATCCACAGGCCGCGGCAGACATTTTACTTCGGCAGTTGGCGATGGAGCGCGAAGGAGGCGTGCGTTTGAGGATTCTTCGAGCCCTTGGCCGCCTGCAAGCAAGCAATCCGTCGACGGTCCTCGACGACGCGCTCTTGGAGGAACAGCTTCGTGCGAGCTTGGTGCGCGTCGTGCAGCTTCTTCAGTGGCGCTCGGCAATCGAAACTGATGGCATCGCGGAAACGCCCGACGCCGAGCTTCTCCGCGTCGCCCTTCAAGACAAAGAACGGGCAACGCTCGAGCGGGCCTTCTCGCTGATGGGCCTGAGGCATCCCGAAGAGAACTTCGCCTTGGTTTGGCGAGGGGTCACGAGCGAGAACAACAGGCTGCAGGCAGCGAGCCACGAAGTGTTGGAGGCGACGTTGCCGGGTGCGTTTCGTGAAGCAGTGCTCGTGATCGTCGACGATGGAGAGCCGGTTGCACGGCGAGCGCGGGTCGCCGCAGCGGCGCTCGGGACCAGCGAACGCCAGATGTCCCATGATGAGGCGGTGGCGCAGATGATGAAGGACGAGAGCGAAGTCATTCGCGGGATTGCAACCCACCATGCCGCAGAGCTCGGCGGCCACAAAGCTTCCGGCGCAGCTCAGGAGGCGCAGAACCTTGTCTGAAGAAGTGCGCAAGGAACCGCAAATGGACCGCTTTCAGCGCTATTTGTTCCTTCGAACGATGCCTGCGCTGGCAGAGGTGCCGGTGGAAGTCGCACAGGTCGTCGCGGCCAACACGCATGAGCGCTTCTTTGCGAAGGGGGAGTACCTCTACCAAACGGGCGTCCCTGCGATGGAGATTCAATACGTGGTGAGTGGCGAGTGTGAGATCGTCCGCAATGGAAGAACGGTACGCCGTTTGGGCTCGCGCAGTGTGGTCGGTGGCGTGAGCGCACTTGCGGGTGATGAGCTTGGTTACGATTGCATTGCACTCGAGGACATGGTGACCCTCGCCATTACGGTCGAAGATTCGCAGGAGATCTTCGAGGATCATTTCGTCTTGTTGAAGCGCGTGCTTCGAGGAACGAGTCGTGAGGTGCTCGAGTCGCGACGCAAGCTCGGCAAGACGGCGGGCTTCGGGCCCGTGGCCGAGCCATTTGCTTTTCCAGATCGACCTTTTGATCTCGTCGAACGAATGGCATTTCTGCGAAAGACGTTTTCATTCGGCGACAGCGAAATCGACGCAATCGCCGACCTCGCCCGCGACGTGCAAGAGGTTCACCTTCCCAAAGGCGAGGTTCTCTGGAACGTCGGCGATCGAAGTAACTATTTTCTGCTTCCGCTCCGCGGCATCGTGGACTGCCGCGCGACAGATCCGGACCAGCACTTTCAATTGGGTCCCGGCGGCTCCGTAGGCGCCATCGACGCCATGGCCGATGAGCGCCGCTGGTTCCGAGCCGAAGTCGCCGAAGACCTGGTCGCCTTTCGCATCGATTTGGAGCTCCTCCTCGAGGTCTTGGAGGACCACTTCACCATGGCCATGTCCTTCCTCCGAGGTCTCGCCACCGGCATCCTCCAGCTCTACGACCACGACCAGGGACACTCTCTACCCCCCTAAGCCCCCGAGATCACAACGCTCCCTAGGCAAGGATCGCAACAATTGATTGCGATCTTTCTCTTGTTTTCCTTTTGTTTTCAAGGGGTTGCGACGGAGGAGAGTGTCCCTCTTGTCACTGGTATTTTGTTCAGTATACTGGGTGGTCCCATGGCTTTTGGGACTGTCATCGATTTCGAGGCTCGGCATGTTCGAGCCAAAGCTTTGCCGCTCTCGGAGCTCTTGCCGCAGGGGCGGCTGGTCGAGGTCTCGGGGCGGCATGCCTGTGCACGAACGACGACAGCCGTATCCTGCGTGATCCAAGCGCAGGCGCGGGCCGAGTTGGTCGCCTGGGTACAGCCCAAAGACGGCGCCTTGTTTCCTCCCGACCTCGACGCGGCGGGAGTCGAACTCGATTCGTTCATCGTAATTCACGTTCCGCGTCATGCAGGTCCGTTTGCACTGGTTCGCGCGGCCGAGTGGCTTGCGCGTTCCGGTGCGTTTGGCTTGACGGTCATCGACCTCAGCGATGCGCTCCCGCCAGGCTCTTCGGTCAACTGGCAAGGTCGTCTTCAAGGCCTCTTGCGTCAGTACGACGGACGCATTCTCTTGCTCACTTCGAGCGCATGCGAAGAGCCTTCTTCGGGTCCCTTGGTTGGCTTACGCGTCGAGCCGCAACGCGGTCCTCTTCACGCCGATCGTTTCGAAGTTCACACACATGTTCTCAAAGACAAAGTCGGAATCGCCTCCGAGCTTTCATCGATCAACCCAGTCGCTCCGTCCGGTTTGCGAGGCAGGTCATGAAACGAGTGAGCTGCGTTCTTTTGCCGATGCTGCCATTGCAAATTCTGTTGCGTAAAAAGCCAAATTGGAGCGCTGCGCCTGTTGTCGTCGTCGATGACGAAGGCCCGAATGGCCGCATCACACACCTCAACGCGCTTGCAAAAAAGAGCCGCCTTCGCATCGGCATGCGTCAAACCGTCGCGCGTGATCTTCTGCCGAATCTGCACACCGCCGTCGTCTTGCCCGAAGAGGTCTCGGAGGTCTGCCGCGAGCTGATCGGAGCACTTCAAACCTTCTCGCCTCGGGTCGAAGCGTTCGATCAGGCCGGCGCGTTTCAGCTCGATCCCGAAGGACTCCGGCGACTTTATGGCGGCTATCGCAACTGGGCTAGCTCGATTCATCGATATTTACGGGCCCGGCACTGGCGCAACTCGGTGACGGTAGGCTTTCATCGCCAGCGGGCGCTCGCGGTCGCGATGGCGCAGGTCGGGGTCGGCATCTCGAAGAGCGCCGATGAAGAGCGCGAACGTTCGAACAAAACCGTGCTGCGTGAATTCGATTTGCCCGGGGAGCTCTGCGAAAGCCTTGGCACGTTGGGTATCGAAACGCTCGGCGATTTTCTCGCCGTGCCTGCCGGAGAGCTGCTGAGCCGTTTCGGTGCTCGTGCAAGTGCATTTCACGATTCGTTTGCCGACGACATGCAGCTGCCGATTCAGCCACAGGTCTTCGACGAGCCAGCCCGCATCTCTTTTCAAGTCGATCCACCCGACAAAGATCAAACCCGCCTGCTGTTTGCAATCAAAGGCGCCTTGCACTCCTTGCTGCATCAGGTGCGCGCACGCGGAGAATCCATCCAATCTCTCGAGCTTTCACTCCATTTGGAACGCGCACCCCTGCATCACGAACAAATCGAGCCAGCCTCGCCGACCTTGGATCTGATGTTGTTGCTCGAGCTCATTCGTCTTCGACTCGGTGAGAGGAGCTTGCAAGGCGCCGTCGAAGAAGTGGAAGTCTTTGCAAAGACAGTTCGCGCACAGGCGGAGCAAGTTGCGCTCCCCGGTCATCAACCCCGTCGCGACATGAGAACTGCACATCGGGCGCTCGACCGGGTCCGTGCAACGTACGGCGAACAGTCGGTGACCAAGGCACGCCTTCGCGAAGCGCATTTGCCGGAGGCCTCTTTTCTCTGGGAGCCCATTCAGCACGCACGACTCGGCGAGCAATCCGAGTCAGCGTCAATTTCATCCATGGTTCGACGGGTTTACGCTCGCCCCAAGCCGCTTCCTCCACGTGTGCCAAAGGAGCCCCAGGCCGGTCCTTCGCTCGCGAAAAACCATGCGATCGAGCACCTGTACGGGCCGTACCGCGTGAGCGGTGGCTGGTGGAAGCGCCTCGTCGAACGCGACTACTACTACGCCGAAACCGATCACGGCGATTTGCTCTGGCTCTTCTACGACCGTCCGAGGAGACGCTGGTTCTTGCATGGGGTGCTCGATTGAATGAGCACTTACGTTCCGTTGTGGGTCAAGAGCAACCACAGTTTTTTGGAAGGCGCATCCTTTCCCGAAGAGCTCGTCGAACGCGCACATGCGCTTGGTCTTCCCGCAGTTGCAGTCACCGACCGCGACGGAGTGTACGGCCTGGTCCGCGCGCAGATGCGAGCCAAAGAGCTCGGAGTTCGCATCGTGACTGGAGCCCAACTCATGGTCGAGATCGAAGGGCATGCACAGCATGTCGTGGCGCTCGCCAAGACGCGACGCGGCTACGCTGATCTCTGTAGAGTCTTGTCACTCGGGCATGCCCGCTGTGAGAAAGGCACTTCTCTCATTCACGGCGAAGAGCTCGCTCCACTTCACGATTTGTTTTTTCTTGCTGCAAGCCCCGAAGCCTTGCGTGCCTTACATGCGAGTCATGGCCCTTCGTCGGTGTTTGCTCTTTGTGCACGTCATCTGAGCGACCACGAGAAGCCGAAAGAGAAAGCCATGCGCTCCGTCGCAAAAGAGCTCTCCGTGCAGACGGTAGGCGTCAACGAAGTCCTCTATCACGACAAGCTACGGCGCCCTCTGCAAGACATTTTAGCCTGTATTCGAGAGGGAAAAGTGCTTTCCGAGGCCGGGCACACGATCTACGCAAACGCAGAGCACGACCTCAAACCCGCTCAGGAGCTCGAACGTCTCTTTGCGGACGACCCGGCATGTATTCGTCGTACGGTCGAGATCGCCGAGCAGTGCACGTTCAGTCTCGATGACCTTCGTTATCGATACCCCGAAGAGAATCTGCCTTCAGGGCACAGTGAACAGGGCTGGCTACGCGATCTCACGTTTCGTGGCGCGCGCAAACGCTATCAAGGCAAGTTGCCTTCCGACGTTCGCGCACAAATCGAGCGCGAGCTTCAAATCATTCGCAAGCTGGACTATGGCGGTTACTTCCTCACGATGTACGAGATCGTCCAATACTGCCGTCAGCGAAACATTTTGTGCCAAGGACGCGGCAGTGCTGCCAATAGCGCCGTGTGCTTTTGTCTGGGCATCACGGCAATCGATCCTGTGCGCATGGATTTGTTGTTCGAACGTTTTTTGAGCGTTGAGCGAGCTGAGCCTCCAGACATCGATCTCGACATCGAGCACGAGCGCCGTGAAGAAGTCATTCAACACGTTTACGAAAAGTACGGACGCCGCCGCGCAGCAATGGTGGCAAACATCATTCGCTATCGGATTCGTTCGGCGGTCCGTGATGTCGGCAAGGTGCTCGGCTTGGCCCGAACGGATCTGGAAACCGCGACACGACTGCTGAGGCATCGCGACGACACCTTCAACACTGAGCTCCTGCGTGAAGCTGGCCTCGATAAGGACGCGCCGGCCACTCAGCAGCTCTGGTCATTGGCAACTCAAGTGCTCGATTTTCCACGGCATTTGTCGATTCACCCAGGTGGTTTCTTGCTCGGACACCGGCCGGTCGACGAGATCGTCCCGATCGAGCCGGCCAGCATGGAGGCCCGCACCGTCATCCAGTGGGACAAGTACGACGTCGACAATCTGGCCCTGTTTAAGGTCGATCTCTTGGGCCTCGGTGCGCTCAGCTGCATTCACCGTGCGTTTGATCTGCTGCGCGAGCACAAGGGTCAAGACCTCGAGATCGCAACCGTCCCTGCCGAAGACAAAGCTACATACGAAATGGTGTCCAAAGGCGACACGGTCGGCGTCTTCCAAATCGAAAGCCGCGCGCAGATGGCGATGTTGCCACGGCTTCAACCACGTACCTTCTACGACTTGGTGATCGAAGTCGCGCTCGTGCGCCCTGGTCCCATCCAAGGTGACATGGTGCATCCGTACTTGCGTCGGCGGAAAGGCGAAGAAGAAGTCGACTATCCGCACCCGAAGTTGGAGCGCATTTTGAAGAAGACCCTTGGCGTTCCGATCTTTCAAGAGCAAGTGATGAAGCTGGCCGTCGATGCGGCAGGTTATACGGCGGGCGAAGCCGATCAGCTGCGCCGTGACATGGCCGCATGGCGCAAGTCCGGTCGAATCGAGAAGCATCGAGCACGCATGGTCCCACGGATGCTCGAAGAAGGCATTCCCGAGGAGTTTGCGGAGCGCGTGTTCTCGCAGATTCGCGGCTTTGGCGAGTATGGCTTTCCCGAAAGCCATGCCGCGTCGTTTGCCTTGCTCGCCTACGTCACCGCCTGGCTGCGGCGTCATCACCACGAAGCTTTCACCTGCGCGATCCTCAATGCCCAGCCGATGGGCTTCTACAGCCCGGCGACCCTGGTCGAAGACGCCAAGCGGCACGGCGTCGAGGTTCACCCGATCGACATCAACAAAAGCCAATGGGATTGCACCCTATTCCCGATAGAAAACGAGAAGGAGCAAAGCCCCGTGGACGCCGCAAAGCGTCGTCTTTACGGGGTACGGATGGGGCTGCGATACGTGAAGGGGCTCGGAGTACTCGAGCGCGACCGGGTCGAGGCGACGAAGCGGCCACTGCCAAACCTCGCGACCTTCGTTCGGCAGACCGGGCTCAATAAGAAGGCTCTGCACGCGCTGGCCGAAGCAGGCGCCTTCGAGTGCTTCGGGCTCAACCGGCGCAACGCGATTTGGCAGGTGCGGAGCCTCTCGCGTTTCGCGCAGGATTCCTTGCCGCTCGAGCCGGCGTCGAGTCAGATTTCATTTGCCTCCTTGGCAAGCGAGGACGAGGTGATCTGGGACTACCGTTCGAGTCATCACAGCACGCGCGGCCATCCCATGCGAGGGCTTCGCGACGCGCTTCGTTCACGAGGCATCCCCGAAGCAAGCCGAATTCATGGCTGCGGACACGGGGATGAGCTCGAGTATGTCGGCATGGTGATCTGCCGCCAGCGTCCGGGCACGGCGTCCGGAGTTACCTTCTTCACGCTCGAAGACGAAACCGGCTTCGTCAATGTGGTCGTCTGGAAGCAGGTCTTTGACCGCCATGCTGCGCTCGCCAAAACCGCTGCCCTGCTCGGCGTGACCGGAGAGATTCAAAGGGCCGACGGCGTCATTCACCTGATCGCGAAGTCTTTATGGGCGCCGGATGTTTCACTCGCGGAGCAAACCCACCGCTCCCGAGACTTCCACTAATCCTTCGGCTAACCAAAGCCCAGCAGGCCGAGTTGAACGACCCAGTAGGCCTCGATTCCCAGTTGGACGAGGAGAAGAACGGCGCGAAGAGAAACGGCCATTTCGCTCGTCGAAATCAGATGCACGGTCGACTGAGCCACGCGCGCGACGAGCACCCAACGCGCGAGCGAATCGGTGATGCCTGCGTTGTCGGTCACCAGCGCGAGAAGAATGAGCGCCGCGAATGCTGGCAGATTCTCGTAGCAATTGGCCTGCGCGCGGCAAAGCCGGTTGGAGAACGGAGAGACGTCTTCACCACTCGGGAGAAAGTCGTTTGCAGCGCGTTTCTCTTTGACCACGAGCAAGGTGCGATAGAAAACGATCGTCGCAGCCAACAAGATCGTCCAAGCGACATAGCCGACGAGCGCAAGTGCAGAGGGGGACATCGTCATTCTCCTAGTTAAAGTGAACGGGGCGCACTATACCCAAGGCGTCGTGCGGCGAAAAGGGTTTACGGGGAGGCTGAGCTGATGAAAACGCTGGTGCTGACGAGACCCGAGGTTGAACGACTTGCAACGATGGAGGTTGCGGTCTCTGCCGTGGAGCGCGCATTCGCCGCCATCGGGCGCGGCGAGGCGACCATGCCCCCCAAAATCTATTTGCCGATCGCGGATCACGACGGCGACTTCCGAGCGATGCCATCACGCCTCGGCGACTCTGCGGGCATCAAGTGGGTGAATGTGCACGCCCAGAATCGCAAGCGATTCGGGCTGCCAACCGTCATGGCTGTTTACGTGCTCAACGATCCGGCAAACGCGTTTCCACTCGCGATCATGGACGGCACCTTGCTCACCGCGCTGCGCACGGGTGCCGCAGGCGCAGTCGCATCCAAGTACCTCGCGCAGCAGAATCCGAAGACGATCGGATTCATCGGCTGTGGAGTGCAGGCTTCTACCCTGCATGGCACGCACCAGGTGGTTTTCGACGGCTTCGAAAGTCTCGCGTACGACCGCAATGAAGCGACCGCAGCCGCCTTCGCCGATCGGGTTGGCGCGCGTGTGGTCACATTGGAAGAAGCGGCTGGTGCCGACATCGTATGCACGGCGACGCCGTCACGAACGCCCTTCGTGCACGCGGAGTGGATCCATCGCGGCGCCCACATCAATGCCATGGGTGCCGATGCGCCGGGCAAGCAGGAGCTCGCCACCGAGCTGCTGCAGAGCTCGGCCGTCTACATCGACGACATCCATCAGGCGACGGGGAGCGGGGAGATCAACGTCCCCCTCGCGGCCGGAGACATCGCGGCCAGCCAACTGGCGGGGACGTTGGGCGAAGTCGTTGCGGGCCTGTTGCCGAAGCCGGACGTCTCGACGACGACCGTGTTCGACTCCACGGGCCTCGCCATCCAAGACGTTTCGCTCGCGCGCGCGATCTACGACGCTGCCCAGGGTCAATCGATCGGCCAGGAGGTCGACCTCCTCGGCCTCGACGCCCCATCGATCGATTAGCTGACGGGGTCGCCGGGCAAATTCCGACCGAAAAATGTCGGTTTGCGACGGTCGGCAGTAGGCTTCGGCGGGTGGTGCGGCTAGCCCCCATTCTCGTCTTCGTAGCGCTCCTTTCGCCGTCGCCGGGAGCCGCAGCGGACGCCGGAGCTGCCTTCCTCGGACATCCCGACGCCCGGCGAACTGAGGCCCTGCGGACCGCTGAAGTTACCGACGTGAAGAAAGGCAAAGGCGGTCGCAGCCTGGCGTTCAAGGTCACGCTGACCGACGGCACACGAGGCTACTTCAAGCCCAAGCAAACCTTTTCGGCCGCACACTGGTACTCCGAGATCGCTGCCTACTACTTGGATCGCGAGCTCGGCATGGGCCGTGTGCCCCCTACGACCGGTCGCAGGTTTCGCTGGAGCGAGCTTCGAGCCGCTGCAGGGACGGACTCGAGGGTGAGCGAGCTTGGTATTGAAGAGGACGGCACGCTCAAGGGCGCATTCGTTTGGTGGATCCCCGAGCCCCTCGAGCGAGTCCGCATGGGCCGCAACTGGGAACGCTGGGTACGAGTCCAGAAGTCGCTTCCCATCACGCCGTACCAACGGCCCGTAGACTATCGCGCGGACCTGAATCGCCGCCCTGGGATTCGGGAGGCGACGGACCCGAGCCGGCCGATCGCGCAGGCTCCGGACATCGAGGTGCGGCCGGCGGAGCTCTCCGATCTGATCGTGTTCGACTACCTCACCCAAAACGTGGACCGCTGGGGTGGTGACTTCACCAATCTGAGATCTCGGGGAAAGGGCGGGCCGTTGATCTACCTGGACAACGGTGCTGGGTTCTGGCTCGGAGAGCAGCGTCTTGGCTTGATGGAGGCTCGCTTGAAGGCTCTCCAGCGCTTCCGACGGTCGACGATCGACGCGGTGCGAGCGCTGGATATCGAGCGATTTTCTTCCAAATTGCGTGAAGATCCGCTCGCTCCCGTCCTGAATGAGAAGCAACTAGACGGCCTCGAACAGCGCCGTCGCGCGGTCCTCGAACATGTGGACGCCATGGTCGCGCGCTTCGGTGAGGCACGCGTGTTCGCGTGGTAGGTTTCGAGGGTGAAGGAACGACTTCGGCTTCCGGCTGAGTGGGAGCCGCATTCCGCCTGCTGGCTTGCCTTTCCCTATCTGCAGGACGAATGGCCGTTCAATCTTGGCGCAGCACAGGCGTCGATCGCGGCCTTGTGCCGCGCAATCGCAGACCGAGGAGACGAGACTGTACGCCTGCTCGTGACAAACGGAGAAATAGAAGCGCGCGCACGGTCTTTGATCGGCGACGTTCGCAACGTTCGCTACGTAACCACCGACTACGGCGATTGCTGGCTTCGCGACACGGCGCCGCTAATCGGGCACCGGGACAATGGCGAGCTGGGTGCTCTCTGCTTCGAGTTCAACGGCTGGGGCGGTAAGTACGAAATGCCTTTCGATGGACGCGTCAGCGGCTGGTTGACCGAGCGGCTGCGAGCCCGGCGCTTCGAGTGTCCAGTCGTCCTCGAGGGAGGCGCCCTCGACACGAACGGCCAAGGGACGTTTCTGACCACAGTCTCATGCGCGTTGAACCCCAACCGAAACCCGGGCTTGACGCGCGGAGCTTTTGAAAATGCGTTGGCGGACCGGGTGTTCATGGAGCGGTTGATTTGGCTCGACGAGGGCTTGGAACACGACCACACGGACGGTCATATCGACATGATCGCTAGATTCGCCGCGCTCGACACCGTCATCTGCATGAAGTCGAACCCAAGCGCGCCGAATGCCGAGTTGCTTCATTCGATCGAACAGAAGCTGCGCGCCGCCGGCCTGAAGGTGCTGGGCGTCCCCGCGCCGCCGGCGCTCCGGGCTCCCAACGGCGCGCCGCTGCCCGTTAGCTACTGCAACTTCTACATCGCCAACTCCGCCGTGATCGTTCCGACTTACGGCGTCGCCGAAGACGATGCCGCGCTCGGAGCGATCGCCGATGCCTTTCCGGGCCGGGAGGTGGTCGGCCTGCCCGCCACAGATCTGCTATGGGGAGGCGGAGCGTTTCACTGCGTCACACAAGCCCAACCCAGCACGTCATGACCACGTCTTCCCTGTCGATCGGAATCGTCCAATGCGCACTCGGTGACGCACGGGAAGCCAACGTCGCACGTGTCGAAGGTTTGATTCGCGAGGCCGCTGGGCGCGGCGCGAAGATCATCCTCACCCCAGAGCTCTTCGAAAGCCCTTACTTTCCGCAGACCGAGGACGAGCGTGCCTTCGACTTGGCGGCACCTCTCGGTTCGCATCCTACGGTGGGTCGCATGCAGGCCCTCGCCGATGAGCTCGACGTGGTGCTTCCGATCTCCTTTTTCGAACGCGCAGGCCAGGCCTACTACAACAGCGTCGTGACGATCGACGCCGACGGAAAGCAGCTTGGCGCGTACCGAAAGAGTCACATTCCGGACGGTCCCGGCTACGAGGAGAAGTTCTATTTTCGTCCAGGAGACACCGGTTTTCGGGTTTGGAAGACGCGCCACGGAAACCTTGGCGTGGGCATCTGCTGGGACCAGTGGTTCCCGGAAGCCGCCCGCAGCATGGCCCTGCAAGGGGCCGAGGTTCTGCTCTATCCAACAGCGATCGGCAGCGAGCCAGAGAGGCCGGATGAGGACAGCCAGGCGGCTTGGAGACGCGTGATGGTCGGTCACGCAGTGGCCAACGCGATGCCTCTTGCTGCGGCCAACCGCATTGGCGCCGAAGCCGGGCTGAGCTTCTACGGAAGCTCATTCGTCTGCGACCAGCGTGGCGACCTGTGCGCCGAGCTCGGGCGTGACGAAGAAGGCGTGGCAACCGCTTCGTTCGACCGCGATGTCCTTCGGCGTTACCGCGCCAACTGGGACTTCTTCCGCGATCGCCGTCCGGAGCTCTACGGCAGGCTAACCGGAGACGAGCCGCTTGATTGATTCGCTTTACGCGATCGTGGATGCAGAGTACGCAGAACGCCCGCTCGAGCTGGCCTTCAAGGCGTTGAACGCGAACTGCGCCATCGTGCAGCTTCGCGCCAAGCGCCTCGATGACCTCTCGTTTCTCAAGATCGCAACACGGGTCCGTTCCGCGTGTGGGCACGCCGGGGTTCCTTTCGTCATCAACGACCGCGCTGACATCGCACACATGGTCGAGGCGGACGGTCTGCATCTCGGGCAAGACGACCTCTCGATCGACGATGCCCGGAAAGTCGTCGGCGACATGCAAATCGGAGTTTCGACCCACAGCCTCGAACAGGCCATCACGGCAGAGGCCGAGGGCGCAGATCTCATCGCATTCGGGCCGGTCTACCCAACCAAAACCAAGGAGAACCCGGAGCCCATCGTTGGCCTGGGAAAGCTCACGAAGGTCTGCGAGTCCGTGTCTCGGCCGGTGGTCGCCATCGGTGGAATTTCCCCGGAAAACGCGGCGGAAACGCTGCAAGCCGGTGCGCGTTATCTCGCGGTGATTTCGGCCCTTTCGCGCTTTCTCGACGACGCGCGATAGCGGGTCACTTCATTTCTTCGAAATACTGAATCGCAGTTTCGATCGCCGCGCCGAGCGCCTGATTCACCAGGGTCGCGGTCGCGTCTTCACCGCTGCGAAGGGCCTCGTAGTATCGCTGCCGCTCGGTTGCATGAATCACGACCGGGGGAAAACCCCCTCGCATCAAAATCAGGTTCATCACGAGTCGCGCGACCTTGCCGCTATGTCGCGGGAATGGATAAATGTGAAGCAGCTGGTAGTGCGCCTTACTGGCCATGCGAACCGGGTGCATCGTCTTCTTGGTGTCCGGATCCGAAAGCCATTGAACGAGTTGCCGCATACGGTAGCTGATCTTGTCCGGCTGCGAGATCTCATGGAAGTAGAGCCGATGAAGCGGCATGTCCTTGCGGTACTTCGGCGGCCCCTTCCCCTCGAGCTCCTCGGGCGCCAGCTGAGCGTAAAGCTTTTTGATGACGTCGAGGTTCACCGTGAAGCGGCGGCGGGAGGACATCTCGCGAATCATCTCGATCGCGCCCATGTGGTTTCGGACCTCGTCATAGACGGGGATGAGTGCTGGGTCTGTGATGGCCTCGTCGTAGATTGCCGCTCTGAGCTCGTCCATGGAGTAGACGACGCCTTCGAGCGCGCTGTCGTGGTAGATCCAGGCGATGTCGAAGCGCTCTTGATACTCTTGCCGCACCTGCGCGTTGGCAGAATCGAGCAACTCTTGAAGCTGGGCGACTCGCTCTTCTAAGCTCGGACCTTGAAGCGCTTGAACCAAGGAATTCCCTCCACTCGCGGGCAGCCTACAAGGTAGGCTCCGTGCGGCCGGCGAAGCTATCAGCGGGGCCCCAGGTCGTCAACCATGACCGAATTCGGCTAGTTGAGAGCATCTGAAATCGCTCCGCGCAGCCGCATCTTGCTCGGAACGCCGGTGGAAGCCCAGCGCACGGTGCCATTGCGGCCCACCACGATCACGGTGGGAAGCATCCTGATGGCGTATCGCTTTTGAACCGCGCCGCTGCGGTCGTGCAGGCTCGGGAACTCGGTCCCGAACGCTGCATGGGCAGCCTGGAGGCTCTGGCGGTCGAACGGCTCGACATTGACCGCGTAGAACGCGACGCCGCGCTCGGCGAACTCTGCACGAAGGTCGTTGAGAATCGGCGTCGTTCGTTTGCAAGCACCGCACCAGCTGGCCCAAAAGTCGAGAACCACGACTCCGCCGGACATTTCGGAGAGTGTCACCTTGCGAGGGCTGTTCGGCTCGGCCCCGGCGGCCACTGCCATGCTCAAGTCAGGCGCTTGCTCCCCGATCAGTGGGGACGCATTGCCGCGAGTCATCCAAGCATAGAGAGCGACGAAGACCATCGCGGTCACGAGCCAGTGAATCCACCGTCGCGCCGCGGGCTTGTGCAAGTCATCCATCATGTCTCCATGAGCGGAAGCTCGATGCTGAACCGCGCTCCCCCTTCGGGCGCTCGGTCGAGACGCACTTCGCCACCGTGCTCCAACACCACTTTCTTTACGATCGCTAGGCCAAGACCCGTGCCCTCGGTCTTGGTCGTGTAATACGGATCAAAAACACGCTCCCAGTTCTCCTCGTCGATTCCGGGACCGTTGTCGCGAATCTCGACGAATCCAGACCCTCCGCTTTGGTAAGCGTGGACGAATACACGGCCGCCGCCCGTTGGATGGGCTTCGTAGACCGCCTGAATTGCATTCCGCAAGATGTTGTCGACCCCGCGCTTGAGCATCATGGGGTCCATACGCACTCGGATGGGTTCCGTTGCACAACTCAGCCCCACTTCGACCGGCGCCGCAGCCCCATGGCCCAGATCCTCGAGGATTGCTGGAATTGAAACCCGGATACCGTGGATGAGGTCGCACAGATCGGACGGGGATAGATCGGCCCTCGGAAGCTTGGCAAAAGCGCTGAATTCGCCGACGAGCCGGCGGAGTGTGGCGACCTCCTCTTCGATGATCGCCCGCGCCTGATGCAGCTTCTTCTGAAAGACCGCGTCTTCGCCGGCGTAAGTTTCGGCCATCTCCTGAGCGGCAAGTTGGATGGGCGTGAGCGGATTCTTGATCTCGTGGGCGAGACGGCGAGCAAAATCCTGCCAGGCGCCGATACGCTGCAGGTACTCGATGCGCGTGCGGGAATCGCGCAGGTCGCGAACCATCTCGTTGAAAGCCTTCGTGAGCTCGGCGACCTCATCCCTGGCACCGGTTGGTAGGGCAACGGTGAGATCACCAGCGCCGACCTTTCGAGAGGCTTCGGCCAAGTCGGTGACACGGCGAGTTACGCGACGCGACACGATTGCACCGATCAAGAACGCAACGAGGATGACGAAGAACGCCAGAACCCCAAAAACCCAAGCGTATACGTCCGAAACGGAAGCGCCTTGCTGTTGTAGGCGCGAGTATACATCGGCAACCTCGCCAGCTTCTTGCAGCCGCTCGAAGTACCGCTCCGGTACGGAGACCTCGACCGCGATTCGTAGCTTGCGTGCTCCTCTGCCCATCTCCCGATCGCGGATGGTGGTTCGTAGCGCGTCGCCCGCCGGGTCTGGCGGACGAGCGACACTTGCGAGAACCTCGCCGGCGTCATCGATGATCCGAATGCTTTGGACAACCTCGTACCGTCCGAGGAGCTCGCGAAGAAGACCTTCGAGCGTTGCAACGCTCCGGCTGAGGGCAATCTGGGCTTCGACTGCCCACAGCACCGCGTCTGCGACCTGATCGGAACCCGCGCGGAGCGCCATGAGTTGCCCTCGGCGCGCCTCTACGCCGTGAACGAGCTCTGCGCCAAAGCGCTCGTTCACGCCAACCGCGTACACGTCGCGCAGCGCGCCCTGGGCGAGGAAAATGCTCCCGCCGAGCGCCAGAAACACCGACAAGCCAATCGCGAATAGGATCTTTCGCTCGAACCGGCTCATT